>JAGRJA010000279.1 GCA_020443005.1 Pseudomonadales bacterium | reverse complement strand
TGCCACAGCGGCAGAAAGACCGCGTGCAGTCTCCCAGTTATCGGGCAAGCCATCGCGATCATCATCCAGGCCACGGGTTGGATCCAGCGGCCAGATGTCAGCGCCATCAAATGTACCGTCATTATCCGTATCCGGGTTAGTGCGTGCTGTTCCGACAAGGTATTCATAAAGGTTGGAAAGACCATCGCTATCGCTATCAACAGAAGCGTCCAGCGAATCGGCATCGTTCAGGCTATTGGCTGATTCCCATCCATCCGGCATACCGTCTTCATCCAAATCAGCACTGTTCACCGGGTCGAGCGGCGCAATATCAACATCATCATTGGTACCATCCAGATCGGTATCATCCGATTGCGGATCTGTCCCTGCCTGGTACTCCTGCAGATTAGTCAGGCCATCGGTGTCGGCATTGGCGGCACTGTCATCGACTCCGACATTCAGGCCATTGTCTCCTTCCCACTCATCCGGCATGCCATCGCTATCGGTATCGCTGTACCAGGCCGGGTTCAGCGGCGCAATATCGGCACCGTCATCGATACCGTCACCGTCGGTATCACTGACGGCAAAATCGGTACCGGCCAGAAACTCCTGCAAGTTGGTCAGGCCATCGCTGTCGTCATCATAAGCAGCGTCGGCAGCAGTATTTTCATCCAGGTAAGGTGGCGATGTTCTGAAAATAGAGGAATTCAGGTACTCGTAGAAATCCGGCAAGCCATCATTGTCAGTATCTGCACGGTAGCGGCTGTTGGTCGGCCAGGGGTCACTGCCATCCAGCACACCGTCCTTGTCCGTATCCGGATCCAGCGGATTAGTGCCTGCCAGGTATTCCTGAATATTGGTCAGCCCATCGGTATCGAGTAAATCTTCGGCAGAATCATCAATGCTAACGATCAGGGTATGGGCATCCTCCCAGCCATCCGGCATACCGTCAGAGTCGGTATCAATAAATGCATTTGCCACAGATGAAAAAGCCACACTGATCGCCAAAACAATGGCCGAGCGCTTGAACGACATACAAAACCCCTATTCCCTGTTATTTCCGTTTCTTTCAGCCTGACTCTTTTAGCCAGACACTTTTAGCCTGATATAAAGACACGCGTATTATTCGTAACAGATTAACCAACTTCACGCAACACTGTCAACGGAGAAACACTCACCACCCGTGATGCGCGCAACACACCCAGGCCGGCTATCACAAGCATGCCAAACACAGGGGTGACCGCAAAGACCCACCAATGTGCCTGGTAAGCCATATTGAAGACCCGCGTCTGCAACAGGTAAGCCGTTATTTCACCACCGCTTGCTGCCAGCAAGCCGGAAAGACCTCCAATAATCAGGAACTCTATAATCAGCCCACCCAGCAAGAGCTTGCGGCTGGCGCCCATCGCACGCAATATCGCGCCCTCGTGCAGCCGGCGATCCATACTCGCCTGAACAGAAGCCATCAGCACCAGAGCGGCCGACACCAATACCAGCCATAGCACCCATTCCACGGCCGCAGTCACCTTTTCAACAATCGATTGCACCCGCTCTATCAACTGGTCGATTTCAAAAAAGGTCACCGTTGGAAATGCATGTATCAGCTGATTGATGAACAGCCTGTCTTTTTTTGGCAAATAAAAACTGGTGATATAGCTGGCGGGAAAGCGATCAATAACACCGGGCGGGAAAATAAAATAGAAATTGGGCTGCATCCTTTCCCAGTGCAGGCTGCGTACACTGCTTATCACTACATCAATTTGCTGCTCAGCTATCGTAAAGGTCAGCCTGTCTCCGGGCTTTACGCCGAGTCGCTGAGCCAAACGCTGTTCAATCGAAACCTCATTGCCTGATTCGCCTGCTGCCCACCAGTCCCCCTCTTCAAGAACATTATCTGCCAGCAGTTTGTCGCTCCATGTCAGGTTAAGCTCCCTGTAAAGCTCATCGACATCTTCACTGATAATGGTTGTTGCCTCAATACCATTAATGTGTGTCAGCCGCCCCCTGACCATTGGGTAAATACCCGCAGTCAGTACAGACTTTTCTGCCAGCATCGAATTCAGGGCCGGAATCTGGTGGTCGGCAATATTGATCAGGAAATAATTCGGTGTTGATGCCGGCAGTTGCAATTTCCACTCGGCAATCAGGGATGTTCGAATCAATACCGCGATCACCAGCAACATGAATGACAATCCAAAAATAACGAGCTGTAAAAGCGTCTGCTGTTTTTGCCGTTTGAGATTGGAGAGCGCCAGCCTGAGAGAAGCCCCCCTGTGTCGAAGTGTTCTGACAAGGGCAAACAGCAAAAAAGCCAGAATGGCCGCAACCACAACCGCCGCCAGAATGCCCGCGAATACCAGCAGGGCCATTTTGAGATCACCGGCGTATATCAGCATCAACACAAAAATGGCTGAACCACCGGTCAACACCTCCAGGGGCAAAAACCTGAAGAAACCGTTTTGTTGGTGTATAGCCATATCCCGACGCAAAACCCGCAAGGGCAAAACAGACTTCAACTGCCAAAAAGGTGGCAAGGCAAAGGCCATCACACAGAGCAAGCCGGTCAATCCCCCCGACAGATAGGGCTTCCACCCTGCAGAAGGCAGCGATGCCGGCAGCAGGTCTGACAAAAGCCATAAAAACCCGAAATGCGAAAGATAACCAACAACATAACCCGGCAGAATACCCAGCACGGCAATGATCAGGAGCTGCACGATAATCATCTGCCCGATGCTGGCCGGTTTGGCACCCAGTGTTTTCATAATCGCGATAACATCCTGATGCCTGACAAAATACCGTCGTGAAGCCATGGCGATAGCAAGACTTGCCAGCACAACGCCCAGCGACCCGGAAAGCAACATGAAGGATTTGGCTCGATCCAGCGATCTGGAAATCGCCGGCTGGCTTTCTTCAAGGTCCAGCAAACGGTGTTTCTTTTGCAAGTGCGGCTTCAGCCAATAACGGTATTCCTGTATATCCTCAAGTGCACCCGCGAGCAGCAGGCGATACTCGACACGGCTACCGGGCATAACAACAGCGGTTGCAGCCAGGTCATCAAAAGGAATAATGACGCGTGGCGCGAAGCTCGAAAACGAACCACCCGCGTCGGGTTCCTTTTGTAGACTATGCGAAACGGTGAACGCTTTTTCACCCACATGAATTTCGTCCCCGATTGAAATCGATAACAAATTCAGTAAACGCAGATCAACCCAGGCCTGCCCGGAAGCGGGCCCGGAAACAGCGTTTTCAACCACACCGCCGCTTGCCAACAGTTCGACATCACCTCTCAAGGGGTAGGCCGATGAAACCGCCTTGACCGAGGAAAGATACATATCTTCACCGGCAAAAACCATCGAAGGAAATGTCGCTGTTATTGCTGTATGCAGATCAAAAAAAGCAGCCTTTTCCAGCCATTCTGGTTCAGGGTAGTCGGGTGACTGAACAACGAGATCAGCTGCGAGAAATACCTTTGACTCGGAAACCAGCGCACCTTGCAGTTTCTCGGTAAACAGGGTGATACCAGAAT
>JAGRJA010000278.1 GCA_020443005.1 Pseudomonadales bacterium | reverse complement strand
TGGCCGGCGCCTTGCATCCCATTGGCCGCAAGGGCGAGAAGCCCACCATCCCGCTGAACCTGGTCGGCGACTTCGGCGGAGGCGGCATGCTGATGGCCTTTGGCATTTCAACGGCACTTTTCGAAACCACACGATCGGGCAAGGGGCAAGTGGTGGATGCAGCGATGATAGATGGTGCTGCACTTCTCCTTTCGAGCGTTTTGTCTGCTGCCCAGCTTGGCGATTACTGGAAGGAACGCGGTAACAACATGCTGGATGGCGGCGCACACTTTTATGAGGTCTACGAAACAGCAGACGGCCGATATGTTGCCGTCGGTGCTGTGGAAGGACATTTTTACCGCACCCTGCTTGAATGCCTTGGGCTCGATAATGAAGCGCTGCCCGACCAGAATGACCAAAGCAGCTGGGAATCAATGAAAGCCCGTTTTACGGCTATTTTCAAAACACGCACTCGTGACGAATGGTGTACTGTATTTGAAGGTCGTGATGCCTGTTTTTCCCCTGTGCTTGAAATGAAGGAACTTGTGGATCACCCTCATCACAAGGCACGCGGCGATTTCGTGGAAGTGGGCGGCGTCTGGCAGCCCAGCCCTGCCCCCCGATTCAGCAGAACACCAAGCTCAAAACCGACTGTATCAATCACTGCAGGGAAAAACTCCCGCGAAATTCTTGATCGCTTTGGTTTTGACAGTAAAAAACAGGATGCCTTGCTAAACAGCGGGATTGTCATTTAACCTGCTCTTGTTTTTGATCAAATAATATCCGCAAAGGGAGTCATGCATGACAAAAAAAGTAGCGGTCGTTTTATCAGGTTGTGGTGTATTTGATGGCTCGGAAATCTATGAGGCCACTTTAACCCTTCTTCGTCTCGACCAGAAAAACGCAATCGTGCAATGTTTTGCACCCGATATGGAACAGATGCATGTTATCAACCACCTCACCGGAGAAGTCTGCAATGAAAAACGGAATGTACTCGTTGAAGCAGCCCGACTGGCAAGAGGCGATATCAAGGCAATGCATACTGCCCGCGCTGAAGAATTTGACGCCCTGATTGTACCCGGTGGATTCGGCGCAGCAAAAAACCTCAGCAACTTTGCTGTTGCCGGAGCAGACATGGTTTTACAAAAAGATTTCCTGGCTTTTGCCCGGACCATGCATCAAGCGAAAAAACCTATCGGATTGATCTGCATAGCGCCCACCCTGTCAGCCGCAATTTGTGGCAACACCGCAATCTGTACCATTGGCAATGATGATGAAACAGCACATGCTATTGAAAAAACCGGGGCAATACATCAGAACTGCCCAGTCAGCGAAATCTGTATAGACGAGAATAACCTTCTGATCACGACGCCTGCCTACATGTTAGCCAACCGAATATCGGAAGCCGCTGAAGGCATCAACAAACTGGTTGATGCGGTACTGGCGCGTGCATAAAGAAAAAAGTATCGACACAGTTCACATTTTTTCCGGAACAAACACAGGGCAGGCCTGATGAAAAAAAAAAAAAAAAAAGCTTGAATCAGTTGTACCTGTGACCAGATTCTCCTTTCCGGTTTTATGGGCTTTCTTTCCGAACGCTTATACAGGAAACTGAAACCGTGAATTCATAGCAGGCTCCTCAATTCACAACCCCTTCTGTAAGTGTGTGACCTGGGGCTACTGAAAAGTAGCCCATTTTTTTTCATTGCCGTTTCCTGACACACATAAGCAAAACGCAATAACAATAACAATCACTTTCATTTGGTCTTACACAAGTGCCACCAAAAGATGTAGTATCCTTCACCGACAAGAAACACTTGCTTTCAATGTTTTACAACACTTCAACAGCACAGATTTTTGAGGTACAGGATTTATGAAGACATACACTTACAACGACATCGAAGCACTTCAGGAAATTGTTTCCAAAGAGTGGGGAGACTGGAGCAATGAATTTACGGTTACACAGGATATCATTAATCAATTTGCAGATATGACAAATGATCATAACTGGATACACACCGATGTCGAACGCTGTAAAAAGGAAAGTCCATTTGGCGGGCCAATCGCTCACGGTTTTTTGACACTGGTTTTAATGCCCCAAATGATTGTTCCCAAAACCTTCGAAATAACCGGTTATACAAACGCTGTAAACTATGGCCTGAACAAAGTGCGCAACATGGGTTCTGTGCCCGCAGGCGCAACCATTCACCAGCGCATGCGCGTTGACAGTGTTGAAAAAACCTCAAAAGGAACACAGGTTGTGATGGTGGGTGCCATTCATATTGTAGGCCAGGAAAGACCCTCTGTGATTTACGAAATGGTGATGCTTTATATGTAATATCCCAAGCACTGATACCGAAAAAACACCGATACCGAAAAAAGCCCCGCAACAGGGGCTTTTTTTCAACTTTTTTCAGCGTGTGGATTTCTGCTTTTTATAATAGGGTGAAGTTTTCAAAATAAACCAATGCAACACTGGAGAACATGTTTTCAGAAGAACCAGTCCGTGTCTGGCCACACCGAATGAGGCTCTGAAATCCTTGTAAATTTTCTGCGTATCATAGCGTTGAAATTGCAAAACCCGCTGGCTTTCAACGGTATCCAGCCAATCACCATGAAATTCAATTTCATCGGTAATTTGCAATGCTTCTCTAGGCAAGGGTTTCAGACCCAGTGCTGCAAACATGGCGTTAACCAGCTCGTGAGTTGTAATCTGGTTTTTGGCGCCACCGCCCAACAGAAAGATCTTGCCCCTGGCCTCTTCACAGTTCACGGCATTCACAAAAGCGAGCGCAACATCAGCAGGATGAATAATTTCCACATGACTATCCGGATGCAACTCAAGCAGTGGTGCACCCTTGAATGAATCCATATTCTTGATATTCACCGGTGGACAGGCCGAAATTCTCAACAGACTCCAATCGAGCGATGAGTCTTGTATCATCCTCTCACATTCAGCCTTGTGCTCCCCATAATGATCACCTGGTGTAACAGGATGAGATACACTCAGTGGAGGTGATACCTTGCCTTGTTGTTTGCCATAAACAGCGATTGATGAAGCAAACACAAGGCGTTTTGCCGATACAGATTCTTCCATGGCCTCGATAATATTACGCGTACCATCAACATTAACAGCTTTAGCCAGACCCGGATTGTTTTCAGAAAGTGGTGGAAAAATGCCGGCGAGATGAATCACGGCATCAACCCTCAATGAGTCTATTGCTGATTTGACACTCTGTTTATCGGTAATATCTCCCCAGTGAATATCAACTTCGGGGTGCCGAAAGCGTTTTGAATTTTTCGCAGTAACGGGTGTTTTTTTATCGAATGCAATAACATGGAAACCTTGTAACAAAAGTTCGTCAATGACAAAACTGCCAATATTGCCAAAGGCGCCTGTCAAAAGAATGCGCTTTTTCATCTAACGAGGTTCTCCCTCTATCCTGTCTCAGGAATTACTACCAACAAAACCGCAAGGCCACCCCGGCGGAACCCTGTTCCACCCCGACTCCACACAAAATAAGGGGGGAGGGTAAAATACAACCAGCCCTGCAAGCGTCAGCAAGCTACTTTTTCATGCTTTTCTTCTGGCTTTCGTAAAAAGAGGCCGGCGTATGTTCCTCCTCATCCCCATCGTCAGCGCCAAACTGCTCTGTGATG
>JAGRJA010000277.1 GCA_020443005.1 Pseudomonadales bacterium | reverse complement strand
GTGAAATTCCATTTGATTTGCTTGCTGCCCATCAAGCCCGGTGCATCCTCTTTAAGCAATTTGAACACAGGATGGGTGTTTTCACCATTCACATCAACTTTTGCAAACATCGGAAAACTGACCCCATAATTCATTTGGCAAAACTCGCTAATTGCTTCAGCAGAACCCGGTTCCTGCCCCGCAAACTGATTGCAGGGAAAGCCCAGTATTTCCAGGCCTTCTTCCCTGAACTTTTCATAGAGCGCTTCAAGCCCCTTGTACTGCGGGGTAAGCCCACATTTACTGGCAGTATTTACAATCAGCAAAACCTTTCCTCGATATTCCGAAAGGTTTACCGGTGAACCGGAAAGATTATCGGCACTCAAGTCAAAAACACTGCTCATTGCGAAACTCCTTGTAGAAATTATTCAGGCTGAAAATCAAGTGATAATGAGTTTATACAGTAACGGAGGCCTGTCGGATCAGGACCATCGGGAAAAACATGGCCGAGATGCGAGTCGCAATCTTTACAAACCACCTCTGTCCTCAACATACCATGAGAATGATCCCTGATCTCCTTGATGCAGTTTGCACTGACGGGTTGGTAAAAACTTGGCCACCCCGAACCGGAATCATATTTGGTATTACTGTTAAAAAGGTCGGCACCACAGCAGGTACAACGATACAGACCACTGCGCTTCTCATCCCAGTATTTTCCCGTAAACGCTCTCTCTGTACCTTTCTCCCTGCAAACATGGTACTGCTCGGGTGTCAGCTTTGCTTTCCAATCCTCATTGCTATTGCTCATGCAAGGCCCTCGTTTTCTATTAGCCAGAAAAACAATTTGAATCTACAATAGAGCATTCTGTAATAAAAAGCACTGTAAAGGCAGTCAGTTAAAACCGTAACCATGAAAAAAATCAAAAAGTCCGTCAAGCTCAACGATGTTTGTTATGACATCCGTGGTCCGGTTCTCGATGAAGCGTACCGCATGGAGGAAGAAGGCCATCGTATTCAGAAACTGAACATTGGCAACCCGGCACCTTTTGGCCTTCTTGCGCCCGACGAAATCATTCAGGATGTCATCTATAACCTGCCCCATGCCCAGGGTTATTGCGAATCAAAGGGGCTTTTCGCTGCGCGTAAGGCAATCATGCAACACTGTCAGCAACTTGAGATACCCGATGTTCAGATCAGCGACATTTATCTTGGCAATGGTGCCAGTGAACTTATCGTAATGGCGCTGAATGCCCTTCTCAACAGTGGTGACGAAGTTTTGATTCCCGCGCCTGACTATCCATTATGGACAGCCGCCACATCACTCAGTGGCGGTCGCCCGGTACATTACCGCTGTGATGAAGAAATGGATTGGCAACCCGATATCAACGATATTGCAAGCAAAGTCACCGAGAAAACCAGAGCTATCGTTGTTATCAACCCTAATAACCCGACCGGCTCGGTTTATTCACGCGAAACCCTGCAAAAAATCATTGATGTCGCCAAAGAGCATCAGCTGGTTATTTTTGCCGATGAGATATATGACAAAATCCTCTACGAAGATGCCGTGCACATTCCCATGGGTTCACTGGTCAAAAAAGAAGTGCTATGCATTACCTTCAACGGTTTGTCGAAAGCCTATCGCCTTGCCGGTTTTCGCTCGGGCTGGATGGTAATCAGCGGCGCAAAACACAAGGCCACAGACTACATCGAAGGTCTGGATATGCTGGCCTCAATGCGTCTTTGCGCCAATGTGCCGGCTATGTTTGCCATCCAGACAGCACTTGGTGGCTATCAAAGTATCAGGGACTACATCCTCCCTGGCGGGCGCCTGCTCGAACAGCGGGATCTTGCCTACGACATGTTGAACGAGATACCTGGCGTGAGTTGCGTCAAGCCCAAAGGCAGCATCTACCTGTTCCCGAAAATTGATAGCGAGAAATATCACATTCGTGACGACGAACAGATGGTTCTGGATTTTCTGAAGCAAAAAAAGGTGTTACTTGTTCAGGGCACTGCTTTCAACTGGCCGGAACCCAACCACTTCCGCGTGGTGTTTCTACCGAGAAAAGATGAACTCGCACAGGCCATCAAGCACTTTGCCGATTTTCTTTCCAGCTATTCACAATAAGATTTATCGCACAATGACCGATATTCATATAGACGATTTTTACAAGGATGTGGCAAAAATACTTTTGCAGCTTTATATCTTTTTTCCGAAGCCAGCAACGCTTTATGTCGAGGATATTTCAGGGCCGGATCAGCCCGATGAGTTCGGTTTGCACAGTGACCGACATCAGGCCGCCTTCAGCACCATCATCTGGCTGGGGAAAACCGGTTTTCTTCACTATGAAGACACTATCCGGCAAGAGGCTGTCGATCAGGCTGTACTGACCAAAACTGGCTTTACGCTTTTATCCGATCGTTCCCGTATCAACCCTGACGAAGACGATGTCGTTAAAAACTACCCGCCGTCAGTTGTCGAAGAAATATCGACCAACATCAATCTGATTCGTAAAGCCTTGAAGAGCAAGTCTTCAATTGAAATCCGTCATTGCATACAGCACATCATCAATCAATCACGCTTTCATTAACCGGCAGGGTGTGTCATCGCCGACGGCATCAGTCACCGTGTGAAGCAGAAAGCCTGAAGTGAAGAATTTTGACATTGCGCTGCTCAAACTTTTCCGGAAAATCATCCCTGTTAGGAACTCGCCCTACAAAATCGGATTTGAAACCCGATTCGACATTGAAAACATCGTAAAACAAATCGACCAGAAAACTTTCCTCAACTCCCGGCGAGTTAACGCAAGCAAGCACATCGCATTCACTTGCCATCCATTTGCCAAGCTGACGAAGAAGTCGCTGATAGTCTTTTTGCAGGATAAAACTGCCTTTCTGAAATGTAGGTGGATCAATAATCACAATATCATACGGCCCCATGCGTGCAATTTTGCCGACAGATGAAAAAATATCATGGGCCAAAAAGCGCACTTTATCCGTGCTGACCTTGTTCAGACGATGATTAAGCAAACCGCGGTTAAGGGCAGGCCTGCTCTTGTCTATATTGACCACACCTGCCGCACCACCCTTTATCGCTGCAACGGAAAATGCACAGGTATAGGCAAAAAGATTCAACACCCGCTTATCAGCAGCTCTGTCCAACAACCATTTATGACCGGGCACCATATCCATAAAAAAACCGATATTCTGCTTGTCCGAAACATCAAGACTAAACTTCATACCATTACCCATTGCATAATGTCTTTCCGGCATACACCCTTTTGCGGGCCGTATTAACGCTTTCTTGTCACCTCGCAACTGAACAGCTATCGCCTCAATGCCGTAACAACGAGACATATCCCAAAGCAAAGCAGACAATTCTTCAATCTCTCTATCAGATAATGATTCATAACTGCTAACAAAAATGACAGGAAAAAACAGATCGATGTTGATGAAAGCGCAGAGTGGAAAACACTGTCCCCGACCATGAAATAGCCTTGGGCTGTTTGGCATTTCAGATAAGGGTTCATTTTCTTCAGTAAACCTGTCAAAGAAAACCGTGCATTCCCTGGCAATGACGGCAAGTACCGCGGGTGTAAGGCGGACGGTCTCACTCATTTACAGTGTACCTGTAAAATCCATTGCACCTTTTCTGCAAGGCTGAAGCCTTTCATTCCGAAAACCCCAGGCTTAATAGCCGGGCCTTCAAAGATTCGCTTGAAATAGCGCTTACGGAATAATTTGAAAACTCTTTTCTTTGCCAGTAATGCTTCCGCAAAGCATCAAACTTGCGCCCCCTTTCCTGCTTTGTAAGTTTTTTTTGGCTTTCAAGGAGAGACTGTCGTAACAAACGATCATCTCTTGCAGGGTTGTACACAGAGAGAATCGCCTCCTGAAAAGAACGCGTTGTTTCAGGCAAAAGAGTGATGTCATCTGTAAAAGAACAAGATACCGGCGTGAGGGAAAAATAACGGCAAAACGCAGCATAAACCGCTTTTGTAGCGGCCATTTTGCCGTTGACGCTATAACCGGCGATATGAGGTGTAGCAATAGAGACATTTTGAAGCAGGTCTACATGAATAAACGGCTCGTTTTCCCAAACATCAAGGACAGTTACCAATTCACCCTGATTTTTATTCATGTAGAATTCAAACAAGGCACTGTTATCAACAACGGCACCGCGGGCCGTGTTAATCAACACTGCTCCCTGCTTCAAACACTGAAACTCCATTTCACCGAACAGGTATTTCGTTGGAAATTCACATTGTTCTGTCAACGGTGTATGTAGAGAAATCACATCACAATCGAGTATTTCCGCAAAGCTGACGGGGTTTCGCACACACTCAATTGCAAGCAAAGGGTCATGACAAACACAATCAATACCCAAAGTATTCAGCAAGTCATACAAACGGCTTCCGACATTTCCATAACCGACAATGCCAACTTTAATCGTTTCGATCGGCAGATCCAAAGCCAGCATACAGGCCAAAACATATTCAGCAACCGAATTGGCATTCGAACCCGGTGCATTGACCCAGTAAATCTTCAAAGCTTGCAATGATTCAATATCAATATGATCAAGACCTATCGTGCAACTTCCGACAAATTTTACAGGTGTGCCCTCTAAAAGCCGGCCAGAAACCTGTGTGACAGAACGCGTGATCAAAGCATCTGCATCTTGCAAGTGCTGACGACCAATCTCACGCCCTGGCAACATGTGAACATCGGCGTGCCTACGGAACATATCCAGCCCAGGTATATTCTCATCTGCAACAATCTTCATCAGTGATCTGTCAAGAAAGTATCATCAGATACAGAAAGTAAAACATCGGTCACTGCCAGACCATTTGCCTGACAAAGTGCTTGCAAAAAAGTCTCTGCTCTTGGCGGCAATTTTCTCTCTCCCACTGCAAAATCCCGTGCCCGCTGATAAACGGCATTCCTGAAACCCATTGACGAAGCCGGTTCCGTACCCGGGTTATCCAAACTCACATAAAACCTCACACCTGCCGCTCTGGAAAACAGCAACTCGATGGCCTGAACATTGACTTCAACAGCTTCGAAGGCTTTTTGCTGGATTGAATCACGCCCTTCCGGCTCATACCAATAACCCCAGTCAACAAGGCGCAAACGATCGCTGCCTGCAATACACCAATGGGATATTTCATGAAGGGCGCTGGCGAAAAAATTCTCGCGAAAATAGAGCGTATTACATGCCTGCTTTTCACTTTTTGGCTGGTAGCACGGCTCTGCTGCACCACCAATAAGCCTGACATGGTAGTGTCTGGCAAAACACTCATGGAAAGTTTCAATGACATTTTCGATTTGCAACATGAATGTTATGTGTCCGGAAAGTGTGTGGCATTATAATGGCTCAGGAACAGCATTAACATATCAATACAAACGAAGGCCTTGCCGTTCAATTTTGAGTGTGTGATTGGTCGCAAAAAAAGACCTTGCATCAAAGATTACTTGTACTTTATGAGAATCAATTATATTGTTGTTCATGATTAAGCTGTCACCCTGTCTGTAACGGGCATCCCCTGATCAAAGGAGGATTTGTAATGAAAGCTTCAAATCAGTCACACCCGGAAAATGTTTACGACCTTTTCAGCGGGCTCCCCCTCTCCCAAAAACCATCCCAAACCATCATCAGGCTCGCTCCTGAACTGGATGGTCTTGAAATGCTTTATAGCAACCACTCAAACCCCGGAAAACTTTTTGCGCTGAAAGTGCTCTGTTGGGCTTTATATGAGGATGGGCGGGTTTCCGGGATGATCCCCTGGTTAGACAAAATGATTTCTTGCGAGGAAATTGATGACCCGCTTAGAGGACAATGGGAAGGTTATTATGACCCTTTGAACGACGATGTTTTTTTTGAAGCTCCGATTCACAAAATCATTGAACTGGAAACGGCCGCAAATTATTACCATTGCAAAACGGAGAATGACCGCCAATTGATACAAATCATTCCTGATAACATCGGCACCCACGCTGTCTTCTCCCTCAACGGAAATCAGCAGCTGTATTTAACAGAAGTGGTCAGCTGGCATCTCAGGGGTGATGGCCATATTCACCCGATGGTCATCGACAGGAAAAGTACTTTTGACGCTCCGGTACTACCGGATGCAGAATGTCTTGTCAGTGCAGACAACGACCCTGACTTCCGCTATTTCTTTCAACACCATATTGCCAACCGTATCAAAGCACAGGATCCGGAAGCGCTTGCTGTAATTGCTGTTTTGCTTGGCGACATTGAGGAAACAGAAGGTCCGCACTAGACACTTCGGTTTTTACTGCAAGGGT
>JAGRJA010000276.1 GCA_020443005.1 Pseudomonadales bacterium | reverse complement strand
GCCGAGGGCCATGACGAGCTGCTCGTGATCGAGGAAAAGCGCTCGCTGATGGAAGAGCAGATTGCCAAGCTGCTTTACAACCTGCCCGAAGGCCAGCGCCCTCGACTGGTGGGCAAGTTTGATGAAGTCAACACGCCGCTGGTTCCCTCCGAGGGCGAGCTCGATGCTGGCGTGGTTTCCCGTATCATCGGTGACCGCTTGCTGAAACTGGTCGAAGACAATGCCATTGCCGAAAAACTGAAGCCCAATGCCTGTGGCCTGATTGCCAGCAGTGCTGCGACCAACCTTATGCGTTTGCCGAGCTTCTGTTCCGGTTGTCCGCACAATACCTCGACCAATGTGCCGGAAGGCAGTATCGCCATGGGCGGTATTGGTTGTCACGGTATGGCGGTATGGTTGCCGGAGCGTAAAACACTGACCCTGTTCCAGATGGGTGGTGAAGGCGCACCGTGGATCGGGCAGGCACCTTTTACCAATACCAAGCACATTTTCCAGAACCTGGGTGACGGCACCTATTTCCACTCCGGTTTGTTGGCCATCCGAGCAACCGCAGCTGCAGGCGTTAACATCACTTTCAAGATCCTGTTGAATGGCGCGATTGCCATGACCGGTGGTCAGCCGATTGAAGGTTCGCACCTCGAGGGTGAAATCACAGCGCCGGAAGTGGCGCATCAGGTGCACTCCGAAGGCGTCAACCGGATTGCGGGAGTCAGTGATGAGCCGGAAAAACACCGTCGTCATTACTTCCCCTCCGGTACCACCTTCCATCATCGCGACGAGCTGGACGAAGTGCAGAAAGAGCTGCGCAAGTGGAAGGGTACCTCGGTACTGATTTACGACCAGACCTGTGCTACCGAGAAACGCCGTTTGCGCAAGCGTGGCAAGTTCCCCGATCCTGATACCCGTATCTTTATCAACGACAGTGTCTGCGAAGGCTGTGGGGATTGTTCGGTGCAATCCAACTGTATTGCGATTGAACCGATTGAAACCGAGTTTGGTCGCAAGCGCCGAATTAACCAGTCATCCTGTAACAAGGATTACTCCTGCCCGAAAGGCATGTGCCCGAGTTTTGTGTCGGTGCATGGCGGCAAGCCCCGCAAGATGAAGAAAGAGGGTTTGGCTGGCGGGCTTGATGAGGATGCATTGTTTGCAAGCTTGCCCCAACCGGAAATTTCTGACCTTGCAAGCCCTGTGAGTATTCTTGTCACGGGTATTGGAGGAACAGGCGTTGTTACCATTGGCGCTTTGCTGGGTATGGCATCCCACCTTGAGAGCAAGGGTGTTTCCTGTCTCGATGTTGTTGGCTTGAGTCAGAAAAACGGGCCGGTAATGAGCCATATTCGTATTGGCAAAACACCGGAAGATTTGCATTCCGTGCGTATTGCCAGCCAGCGCGCCGACCTGATTCTGGGCTGCGACATTGTTGTGGCAGCGGGCATGGAGTCGATGTCAAAAGTTGCGAACGGAAAAACCCATCTGGTGATCAATAACCATGTGGCGCCAACCAGTTCCTTTGCTTCCAACCCGAACCTTGATTTGTCCAGTGCAGGTATGGAAAAAGCCATGTCGGCAGCAGCAGGAGAAGCGAACAGCCATTTTCTGCCAGCGACGAATCTGGCAACGGCGCTGTTTGGTGACGCGATTGCTTCAAACCTGTTTCTGGTGGGCTATGCTTACCAGAAAGGCTTCATTCCCTTGAAGCTGGAGTCGATCATGACAGCGATTGAAATGAATGGCATCGCCGTTGAGATGAACAAGCGCACTTTCTCCTGGGGGCGCCTTGCAGCCGAGAATCTCTCGAAAGTGGAAGAGGCCGCGAAACCGCAGATGATCGATGCCGATCGCAAGCTGCCGATGACGCTGGAAGAACTCGTGGCGCACCGGATGACACACCTGACCAATTACCAGAACGCAGCATTGGCCAATCGTTACAAACAGTTGGTGGATACCGTCAGGAATGTCGAGAAAGAAGTGGTTGGCAGTGAGCAGCTAACCATGGCTGTAGCCCGTTATTATGCCAAGCTGCTTTCCTACAAGGATGAGTACGAAGTAGCGCGTTTATATACCAACGGCGACTTTCTGAAAAAGCTGGAGACCCAGTTCGAAGGCGATTACAAGCTGGAGTTCCATCTGGCGCCTCCCCTGCTTTCCGAACGCGACCCTGTTACCGGCCGATACAAAAAGAAAAAGTTTGGGGGCTGGTTCTTCTCTGCGTTCAAGCTGCTGGCCAGCCTGAAAGGTTTGCGAGGCACCGCGCTGGATGTTTTCGGTTACTTCCCGCACCGTAAAATGGAGCGACAGCTGATTGCGGATTACGAAAAAACCATCGGTATGCTGCTGGAAGATTTAAGTAAGGAAAACCATGCTGTTGCGGTTGAAATTGCTTCGCTGCCTGAAATTATCCGCGGCTATGATGTTGTTAAAGACAGGTTTATCAAGGAAGCCAAAGATAAAGAAGCAAAATTGATGGAACAGTTCAAAAATCCGCCACCCCCAACCCAACAGGACAAGACAGGAGTACAGTATGCCAACGCTTCCTGATGTAATACCCGAGTCACATTATGACATTGTAAAAGGCAAGAACTACGCCAATGTAGCGATGGTTATGCCGAATGGCAGTCTGGCCAACAATACGGTCGCTTTTGTGTGGGATGGAGAATTTGTTCGCTTCAGTACACTGAAAGCGCGTCAAAAATACAAGAACCTTGCCAATGACCAGCGCGTGGCCTTGTGTATTGCAGACCCCGAAAACCCGTGGCGTTATCTTGAGATTCGCGGCACCGTCGAGATTGAAGAGGACAAGGATCGTAAATTTATCAATTCTGTTGCCAAAAAATACATGAACCAGGATGAATACCCGTTTGACCAGCCGGGCGATGAGCGTATTACCTTTACCGTAAAACCAACCCGTGTGCGGGCCGAGTATGTTCACTCTGATGATGGTAAACCGGAAAACATTGGCATTACGCGTGACTGAAAGCACCTTGTCTTTCTGCACACTGGCGTCCAGCATTGAAACCCGGAACCCGTTGTCACCCGCAACGGGTTTTTTTCGGAGTGCCGAGTCCGAATGGGGTGATGTTTGTGTTTTTGGATTACAGCCCCGAAGCAGGGCGTTCGGGAGTTTGTGATGATTGCTTTATCGAGAACGGGGATCTGAAATGAAACCGGATATCACGGTCGTAAAGAACTATTTGCTGGAATTGCAGGATGCGATCTGCAGCAGGCTTGAAACAGTTGATGGCGTGGGCAGGTTTGTCGAGGATAACTGGCAGCGCGAGCAGGGCGGCGGTGGCCGTACACGGGTGTTGGCAAAGGGTGCGGTGATTGAAAAGGGTGGTGTGAATTTCTCGCATGTGTATGGCAATCAGTTGCCGGCTTCGGCCACCGCGCAGCGCCCGGAACTGCAAGGTCGTGATTTTGAGGCGGTTGGGGTTTCGCTGGTTATTCACCCGGATAACCCCTTTGTACCCACTTCTCACGCCAATGTCCGTTTCTTTATCGCTGAAAAGTCCGGCGAGGAGCCAGTCTGGTGGTTTGGTGGCGGTTACGACCTGACACCCTACTACCCTTTTGAAGAAGATTGTGTTTTCTGGCACCAGACAGCGCACGATGCCTGCCTGCCTTTTGGCGAGGATGTTTACTCCCGCTATAAACAATGGTGCGATGACTATTTTTTTCTCAAACACCGCCATGAAACCCGTGGCGTTGGCGGTTTGTTTTTTGATGACCTGAATGACTGGGGTTTTGAAAAAAGTTTTGCTTTCCTGAGGGCTGTTGGTGACAGTTACTGCGATGCCTATGTGCCGATTGTCGAAAAGCGCAAGTCGATGGCTTTTGACCAGCAGCAAAAGGACTTCCAGCTCTATCGACGAGGTCGTTATGTCGAGTTCAACCTGGTGTTTGACCGGGGTACACTGTTCGGCTTGCAAACCGGTGGGCGCACCGAGTCTATCCTGATGTCCCTGCCTCCGGAAGTGAAATGGGGCTATGACTGGAAGCCGGACCCGGGTAGCCGGGAAGAAATGCTCTATACCGACTTTCTGAAACCGAGGGATTGGCTGAAGGGCCAGTGAGCCTGTTTTGGCCTGAAGAGTGTCTTTCAGATTGGTGGCTTGATGTCAAAGCCCAATCTGTGGTGCCGGTTAATGCCGGAAAAAATGGTCTGCATCAAGGCTGAAAATGTTGAACATTAATTTGATAGACCCATGTGCCTGATAGCCCTTGCCTACCGTGTTCATCCTGCCTATCCGCTGTTGGTCGTGGCCAACCGCGATGAATTCCACCATCGACCGACACAAACACTGGCCCCGTGGCCCGATGTGCCACAGCTGTTTGCAGGCAGGGACCTTGAACAGGGTGGTACCTGGATGGGTGTGAGTGAGCGTGGACGCTGGAGTGCTGTTACCAATTTTCGTGAGCCTGAAGGTGAGCTTGTTGACGGCGAGAAGGAATTTGTTTCACGGGGTAAGTTGCCGGCCGGTTTTCTTGCAGGAGATATGCCGAGCCGGGAATATCTTTCAGCGATTGCTGCCGTCAGCGATCAGTACAGGGGCTTCAATCTGCTTGTCTACGATGCTCAAGTTCTGGCCTACTACTCCAACAGGGAGAAAAAGGCCCGAGCCCTTGAGCCGGGAATTTATACACTGAGCAATCATCTACTCGATACACCCTGGCCAAAAAACCTGAAGGCAGGAAAAAAGCTGGGGGCATTGATGCAGCAGCCTGTGATCAGGCACGAACATTTGACAGCGGTATTACGGGATCGTGAGCCTGTTGAGGCGGCGTTGTTACCGGATACCGGTATTGGACAGCAGCTTGAGCACTTTCTGTCACCCTGTTTCATACTCGGTGAGCGTTATGGAACGCGCAATACCACCAGTGTTATTTTTGAGGTCGATGGCGGGTTGGCGATAACCGAGGAGAACTGGTCTGTCGATGGCGAGCAGGAAAACCTGCAACGCTTTATTCTGGGTAAAGACGCAAGTGGTCTTGGCGAATGAAAGCTTTTCCCTATCATCATGCCGTTGTTGCCGATCTCGCCTGGGTGATTAAAAGCCCTTCGATGCTGAATGCTCCGTTAGCTGTTTTTCAGGCAGCGCATGACGGGGATGAACGGTTGGCTGAATGGCTTTCTGTGCTGGACAGTGACCCGCTGTCTCTCAAGGATTATTTGGAAAAAAATACATCGAGCCGATTTTTGGGGCCTTATTTTGAAAATCTCTGGTGTTTTTATCTGGAATGGCACCCGCGGTTTGAACTGGTGGAGAGAAACTTGCAGGTTTTTGATCAGGGTGAAACCATTGGTGAGTTTGATGTGCTGGTATTTGATAAAAAACGCGGTTGCCACTTTCATCAGGAGTTGGCTGTAAAATTTTATCTTGGTCAGAAGACGAATACTGAAAAAGATGCGGGTACCAGCCAATGGTTTGGTCCGAACCGTTCGGATCGCCTTGAAAAGAAGTATACGAATATCATGAAAAGGCAAATCAGGCTTTCCGAACATCCTGCAGCAGAACGCCTGCTGAGAGACAAAGGCATTACTTCTGTCAGCCATCAACTGGTGTTCAAGGGGTATTTGTTTCAGCCCTATCGCCGTCCCCTGACCTTGCCTGCTTATGTCAACGAGCAGTGCGAACAAGGTGTGTGGATGGAAGTTTCGGCGTTTCTGGACTTGCTGGAAAACCGGCACTTTTCCGGAGGTGAACAACGCTGGCTGGTATTGCAAAAAAGCCAATGGTTTTCGCGAAAAGCGTTCAGTGAGAAACATGGGGGATTATGGCTTGTTCTCGAAACGGAAGAATTGCCAGACTATCTTTCTGAAAGGCGTGAGTCATTGCCATTAACTGTTGTAGAGTTATACCTGGAGTCGGGGGTTTACATTGAAAACCGGCGTTTTATGTTGACGCCTTCCGGTTGGGAAAACAGGCAGGTATAGTGGAAGCAGAATGTTGTCCTGGTCAGAAGATGCCCGGGTGAAGTGCGATAAAAATTTGAAAACAGGTGCAGGAAAAATGAAAGCGATCGGAAAAACCCTCGTTGTTCTGTTCAGTGTGATGTTCCTTGGCCCCTTTCCGCTATTTGCCGGCGTGGAAGAGGGTGATGCGGGCGTTCAGTTTGCCGGAATGGATGATGGCTGGAATGTGCCGGAAGAGGCAAGGCGGCAAGAGAATCCGATTCGTTATGATGTCGGTTCTGTTATGCAGGGAAAATCACTGTTCGATAAACATTGTCTTGTCTGTCATGGGTATTGGGGTGAGGGCAATGGCATCGTCGGTCTGGCGCTTGATAACCAGCCGGCAAACCTGCTGAAACTGGCGGGCAAGCAAAGTGAGGGAACTTTTGCCTGGAAGATCGCCAACGGCAAGGGTGATATGCCGGCTTTTGGTGAGGAACTCGATGAGGACCAGATATGGACGCTGGTCAATTTTGTCGATTCGCTCGAAAATGAAGAAGGCACATTGGTTGATGAATAATGTGATGCGGGCAGAAGAATGTTGATCGTTTTGGAGATGATGCATGTCTGAAGTTTCAGAAAAACATTTGCAAATGTTGTTGATTGCCTACCTTGCAATAGCGAAAGATATACTGAACGAACAAGAGTTATTGTGTTTGCAGGACGAGGTGGTGCAGCAGTACATTCTGTTGGCCAACGAAGTGATTGCTATCGAAAGTCTGATGGACAGGAAACTTGTAAGGAAAGCACTGCAATTGCTGGTTCGTGGTTTGCCTGTGGAAGAAATCATTTTTCAGATATTCAGTCTGCATATATACCGTTTGTGTTTACTGGGTTCCCAGCATCCGCTGGAGAGAGGTATTATCCGGCAACAAATCATCGGGTATTTGCCCTTGTTCGAATCGGCTGTGGAAAAGAAGCTGTTTGGGGAGGATGTATATCGTTCAAGGGCCGAGAGCCTGATGGCGATTGCCGACAAAACAGCGGCGATGGATCAGGCAATGGCAAAACTTGCCCTGGAATATGATGCGCTGTAATGAAAAAAATATTGCGCTTTCTGATCAGGTCTTTTGTTGTTTATCTTGCGATTTCGTTTCTTGTCATTACCCCGGCGCTCTATTTCGGTCTGGGTGCGCTTTATGAGCAGCAGACAGGGCGAACAGTCGATTACCGTATGGCGGGTTTCAATCCCTTCTCGATTTCTGTCTATCTTTATGACGCCTATGACCGTAATGACGATAATTCCATTTTCTGGGGCATTGAAGCGCTGTCGCTGAACCTCTCCCTGCAAAGCGTTGGGGGGGCGCTGGTATTTGACAGCATCCGCCTTGATGGCCTTCAGCTGAATCCGGTGATCACTGCAGAGGGTGTGTGGAATTTTGAGGAGATTCTCGCTTATCGCGCCAAACAGTTTTCGCCAAAAAATGAGCCCGAAAATTCACCCGCCTCAGTCGATATCATCATTAAACGCTTGTTTCTTTCGTCGCGGAAACTTTCTTTCAGCGACTATTCCCACCCGGCCAATTATCATGTTGAACTGAACCGTTTTGATGTTGATATTCGTGAGTTTTCAACGAGCAGCCCGGAAGGCAGGCCCTATCATCTGCTTGTAAGAAATGAGGATGGTGGCGAACTTACCATTGATGGTCTGGTGTCTGTTCACGATGCTTTCGCCGATGTGAAAGTTGATTTGCAATGCCTGAATCTTGAAACAGCGTGGCGATACCTTGAACCATCGCTTGCTTTTCGATTGCGAAGCGGTTGTCTGTCAACACAGGGAGTCATACATGTTAGCTGGGCTGAAGAATTGCTTTATCGTGTGCAGGCGACTCGCGTTTCACTGAAACAGCTCGACCTCGAAAACAGGGCGGAGTCGTTCAGGCCCGGTTTTCATGACAGCCTGGTTGTCGAGGAACTCACACTTTCAGCAATTAACTTTGATACAGAAAGTATGCTGCTGGATATCGCTGCCATCAAGCTTGACGGGCTTGCGATAGGCTCTTCGAGCAAGGCAGGAGCGGTTTCCCTTCCGTCAATGTTTTCTGTCGAGCCAAAGCAAGAAGCAGCGCAACAGCCGGTGAGAGAGCAAATCGCAAGGCCAGAGCCCACCTCCTCTCAGCGCAGCGCATTCTCTGTGAGGCTTGGAGAAATCAACGCCAGTCAGACGGCTGTTACCTGGTATTTCAGTGAACTCGGAACGCGGCCCTTTGATGTTGATCTTGACGAATTTGTTGTGAAAAACATTCACTGGCCATCCGATGAGGCGCTTGAATTGCATTTGGTTTCGCAAATAAATAATGCAGCCATACTCGCTGCCGATGGAAACATTCAACCTGAAAGTATGAATCTGGATATGACACTCGGGCTTCAACGGTTTCCATTGGCCTGGCTGAATCCCCTGATCGCTAGCTATGCCGATGTCAGCGTCGATGGAGGTGAGCTTGCGCTTGAAACCCGTTTCCAGTCGGTGGCTGGCAAGGACAGTAAAGGAAAAGTCACGATGCAAGGTGAGGTTTCCGCTTTTCGGCTTTCGGCGCTGCCCTCGTTACTTGCGGGGTCGGCTGTGGAGGATGATACGGAAAACCCGACCGGTATTGCGGCCAGTGACATGGCAGAGAATGAGTATTTTCTTGCCGGCTGGAAAAAGCTGCAATGGCGAAATGTC
>JAGRJA010000275.1 GCA_020443005.1 Pseudomonadales bacterium | reverse complement strand
TCAAGCCCGACCAGAAAAAGTGTCAACCCGATGAGCACATAAAAAAAACCGATGAAGATCTTCTTTTGATTCGGAATCGGTTTTCGAATGACCAGCAGTTGAAACCCCATCAGAATGGCAATGATAGGCGCGACATCCTGAAGGGTTGACAGTAGTGTTTGTAACAGCCCTGACAGCGAAAAAACAGTTTCCATCAGAACATCATCCCGTATGCCATGACGAAAATCATGGGTGTCAGTGAGGCGAAAGCGATCAGGCCGAAGCCATCAATCATCGGGTTCCTTCCTTTAATTGAAGACGCCAGACCCACGCCGAGTGCCGTAACAAGAGGTACTGTGATCGTAGAAGTTGTTACACCACCGGAGTCATAGGCAATACCAATAATTTCCTTTGGGGCAACAGCCGTCATAATAACAACCAGAATATAGCCACCCATAATCATATACTGGATTGACCAACCCTTAAGAATTCTGAGTACGCCAACCACAATTGCCACACCAACAGATAATGCAACGGTAAGGCGCAAACCATCCGCATATCGTGCTTTTGAACGCACACTGTCTTCAACGACATTGCCCTCGGCGGCAATTTGAGCCGCCTCATTGGCGACAGCGATCAGTGCAGGCTCGGCAATTGTTGTACCGAAGCCGAGGGAAAACGAAAAACACAGCAGCCAGAAAACACTGCCTTTTCTGGCAAAGGCGTGGGCCATGGATTCTCCGATAGGGAAAAGCCCCATTTCCAGCCCGAAAATAAAAAAGGTCAAGCCAAAAAGCACTAAAAGAAGACCTGAAATCAATTCGGCGGCGTTTGGCAGGGGTTGTTGCAGTATGGCAAACTGGAAAAAAATAACCACGATAACAACCGGCGCCAGATCTCTCAGGCTCCCCATGGTGATTTTCAGGAATTGAAATAAATTCTTTTTCATCGGCCCATGTTAACAATTTCTGGCTGTTATTTTATTGATTTTTGTTTATTGCTAACCAGTATTTATCCTGCCATTGGGGCGGGATAAAGTTTATGCCGCCATTCTTTTCAAAAACGCTTTCAAGATGTTCTCTGCTACAGAAAGCAATACTGTAGAACGCATTTTTGTAAACCGAGGTACAGCCTTCCGTGATGGTTGTGTATTGTTTGCCTCTGCCGAAGTTTTTATAGGCACTACCCAGGGGGTTTTCGATGGCGTAAAAACCGGAAAAATGCCCGGCTTGCCAAACAACAGGTGCAACCGCATTCGGGTCTTTGCGTGAAATGACCGATTTTATATAGTGCCCAAGCATTTCATCCTCGCTTGCGAATTTTACCGAAGAATGTCTTTTTCGATAGTTTTCCGGGTTAAATGCGACAAGCTCACCCAGAAGATAATGGCAATCGGGAAGACGGTTTGCGCCCGAAAGCGCGTATTCAACTTCTCTGGAAAAGATATTGCTACAAGATGAAAGTTGCTCCTTTGCGTATTTGCTGTTGATTTCATTGGTCAGGGCCTTCAAGGCAAGCATCTGGGGAGAGGGTATTTTCTGCCACTCAGTGAGATTGCCGTAAAGAATATTGAGCGGTGGGAAGCAGAGGTTGATACACAAATAGAAAAACAATAGACATGAAAGAAAAATTTTTCTTGCCAATAACAGACACAAGCCACAAGCGGCAAGGTACAAGCCACAATAAATATAACGACCATAACCGGCATCTCCGATCAGTATGGCCCAGATCAGGTAAAACGAAGCAGGCAGCAGGAAAAAAATGACCAGGCTGTTTTGTTTTTTTTTGGCCAGGCGAAAGCAGTAAATTGTGCAAAGCAGCAAACTCATGACAATGGTGCTGACGATTTGGGGTATCAATCGCCACTGTCTGGATACAATCTCGTTGTAATTGGTGAGGTTGTCTACGGCACGCCGAAGAAATTCGGCAAGAAACGCCGGGTTGTTTATGTTTTGGCTGAACCAGGCGATGCCAGAGCCGCTGATGTTGAAATTGTGCGTGAAACGGATTCTGTGAAGGAGCTGTTGCTCGGGAGAGAGTTGCATGATGGTTGATGTTTCATAGAGATGCCAAACGCCCGTCAAAACCAGGCAGGGCGCTAAATACAGTAACAGGTGATACAGGGATTTACGCCATAGAGTGGCTGTAGCGTATAGCGAAACAAACATACAGGGGATGAGCCCGATTGCAGGAATGATGGCAATTAATTTGCTGAGTATGGCAAGTGCTGCAAATACACCGGAAATGAAAAAATGCAGTGCGCGTTTCTGCTCACAGGCCTGAAAAAGAAACACTGCAGCATTCATTATGTAAAGCAGGGCACTGAGATCACCAAGAGAAACAATCCACATATGCCAGTGCAGCGTGGCGAATATTCCGGTCATAAGCATGGCGAAGTAACTGAATTGCCTGTCGTCCGCAATTGTTTTTCTCATCTGCCAAAGAAAGACAAAATAAAGCGTCATATGCAGCAAGAGTGAGATAACACGAGGCAGCCAGATTGCATTACCGAAAAAATGGATGGCAATCGATATAAAAGCCAGTAGCCCCGGCCCGGTAGTGATTTGAGGGTCGAAGGGGTATTTTTCTCCGTAACTACTTGCCCAGCCAAAACCGGATGCCCAGTTTTTGGCAATGGTGGCCATCCATGCATCATCGGTGATGGGTGGCAGAGCGAGCGCATGATTGAATTGAAAGACAAAAAACAGGACTAAAACAACAAGCAGCAGGGCGAATCTTGCAGGGGCGAGTATTTTTTCAGGCACTGTTTTCTCTGGCTGGGAATTGTTCCGAAAAGATTATGGCGAGCTTTCTCTCTGCCCGCAAGCGCTCATTTCAGTGTTCTTTCAAGGGCATTTCAAGTAGCATGAGTCAGATAGAATATTCGTTTATGTGAATGAAAACTTTCGATCCAGCCCTTTTTCTCGCGCAAATGAGCAAACCTTTTCCGTGTTTGTTGAGCGGGCTTGTGCTGCTTTTGTTTTCGATGGCTGTATTGAATTATTCAACCGGCATTGATGATGCCCATATTACTTTTTTCAGTGCCTGGAGTCTGGTTCAACAGGGTGAAATAGTTAATTACAATCTCGACAGGGTTGAACAGAGTTCTTCCTTGCTCCACACGCTGGTAACGGCTGCCTTAATGGCGTTGGCGGATTGCGGGCCTGTATTGGCAGGGCATGCAGTCACTCTCGTGGCAGCCCTTCTGGTGTTGCCGGTTGTGTATGGTCTGGCCGTTCGCTTTGCGTGCTCCCCATTTGTCTGTGTCGTCTTGCTGGCGGGTAACAGCAGTTTTATTTACTGGGCGTTGAGTGGTCTTGAAAGCCCGGTTGTGACTTTGCTGATGCTGGGCTGGCTCATCAGCGGCGCAACCCTTTGCCAATTTACAACACCGTTTCATCGCTTCCTTTTTCTTGTTAGCTCTTTGTTACTGGTTTCCGTAAGACCGGAAATGCCGCTCTATCTGCCCGTTCTGATGCTATCTCTGGCCTTGCCACTTCGCTATTTTCTGCCCGATAAAGTCAGCTGGACGATAATTTTACAAATGGTGGTGTTTGTTTTTCTGGCGGCGATGCTGGTTTTTGGTTTTCGCTATAGCTATTTCGGGAGTCTGTTTCCACAGCCTGTCGAGGCCAAGGCTGGCAGTTTTACCCTTGCCAGACTGATGACGGGCTTCTATTACTTCATACGGCCTCTTGCAAGCCCCATGCTTTTGCCGGTTTATCTGCTTGGTTTGCTTTCTGTTGTGTCTATGACCCTGAAGCTGCCAAAAAAATCACTTAACCTTTATCAGTGCCTAGCCCTGTTCTGTCTGTTGTCCTATTGCGGCCTCATTATTTTGATGGGGGGAGACTGGATGAGCGCCTATCGATTTTTTGTGCCAGTGACCGGCGTGTTTGTTCTGCTTGTGGGAAGTTGTCTGAACAGGTTTTCTGCCGGCAAACAGTTGGGTATTGTTTTTCTTGTCACTGTTTGCCAGTTGGCATTCACACATTCACTCAGAGAGTCGGTTTCACCGGCAGGTTTTTCTGGCGATGCCGACCTGATTGATAGCAGTCGCTATGATTTTTTTGAGCGCCAGTCCAGAGACAATCTGGTCAATATACCAACCGTGAATTTTTTGCACAAACTGGTTCCGGAATTATTGCACACTGAAGGGCAGTTAACGGTCTTGAGTGGTCAAATGGGCATGTTGAGCTACAATCTTGCTACCCTGTACCCCGGTCGTATACATTTCCTGGACAGAAACGGGCTGATAGAAAAAAGTTTTACCGATTGTGAAGTGACCAAAGACAAACCAAGAGGTGCGCTGGGCATCGAAGGCATCGTTCCTTATTATTACCTTTTGGCTCGAAAAAAGCTGGCCAACAAATGTGACATACCTGAAGCAGACATTATTTTTGATATCTGGCAGGCCTCGGCATTGGGTGATACAAGAGAGATGATGAACAAGTTTGGCTATCAGATTGTTTTTGAACAGCACGGTCATCTTGAGCCGGAAATATGGCAGCTCGTTGCCGTAAAAAAATCATTATGGCAGAGCATAGGCAGCCCCGGGTTGCAAAAAGTTACCGTACATTTCTAACGCAATTCGGGGCAAAACTGATGTTGGTGAAACAAAAAAAAGACCCCCGCACATGGGTTTATTTCCTTCTGCCTGGTCTGGTTGTATTTTTGTTTGTCTGCTTTTTTTCAGTAAGCTTGCAACGCTTGTCCTATCCCTATGAAATCGAGTGGATTGAGGGAGGCGTATTACACCAAGTGACGCGTGTTCTCGATGGACTGCCTCTGTACACACAACCCTCAATGGATTTTATCCCGGCACTCTATACACCGTTTTATTATTATATTTCGGCATTTTTTACCGGCATTCTTGGTTGGGGTTTTTTTCCGCTTCGTCTTGTTTCTTTCTGCGCTTCTATCGGCGTTATGTGCAGCATTGGCTGGGTTGTTTATGAATATAGCCGAAACAGGCTTTTTGCTTTTGTGGGTGCCGGCTTCATTGTGGCCATGTACTGGTTTACCGATTTCTGGTTTGATGTTGCTCGTGTAGACAGTTTGTGGACTTTTTTTCTGTCTGTTCCACTGGCGTGTCTGCTTGTTTATCGCATAAGACCGAATTTGCAGCTTTTGGTGC
>JAGRJA010000021.1 GCA_020443005.1 Pseudomonadales bacterium | reverse complement strand
ATCTACCAGCATATCAATTCCGAAAAGAAAAAAGCCTGCAAGGAGCAGGCTTTCAAAAACAGTGTGTTTTACATGGTGTGTGTGGGACGATCGGATTCAAGCGAACCGGCAAGATAGGTTTCGATTTTCTGCAGCGCCGTGTTGTCCTGATCGCTGAACTGCACACCGATACCGGAAGCACGATTTCCCTGGGCACCAATCGGGGTGATCCACACCACTTTACCTGCCACCGGAATTTTTTCGGGCTCATCCATCAGACTCAGCAGCATAAAAACCTCATCGCCGATACTGTATTTTTTATTGGTAGGGATAAACAGCCCGCCGTTCTGCACAAAAGGCATATACGCCGCATAGAGAACGGCCTTGTCCTTTATCGTTAATGACAAGATCCCATTTCGACCGCCACCACCAAGACCCTTCATAAATCCACCTTCAATTACCTGCAGCTACAACCCGTGAAGCGTAACCAGTTAAGTGCCTCACTGTCAAATCCTCAACACTTATCTTTTTCGCCTGACAGCGCTTCTTCCGGGCGCTTTGGCAGAACGCTGTTTTTTATAGGCCCTATCAAGTTTTATCTGCTCTTTCGGCTCCAGGCCGGCACCTTCGTCATAGTGCATACCCAGCCGCTTGTACAAGCCTTTGACATCGGCCGTTGTCATTTCTGCCCACATACCCTCTCGCACCTTGGGAGGGATAAAAACCGAACCATATCGTACACGCTTCAGCCGACTGACCTTGATACCCTGTGACTCCCAAAGTCTTCGCACCTCCCTGTTCCGTCCCTCTTTCACCACGCAGTAATACCACTGGTTGGCTGCGTCTTCCCGATTACGACCCGGCTGGATATCGGAAAATGCCGCCATGCCATCTTCCAGCATGACGCCTTCACGCAGCCGCTTGAGCATATCCTCATCTACCTTGCCCAAAAGGCGCACTGCATATTCCCTGTCCATTTCGCTGGAGGGATGCATCAACTTGTTGGCCAGCTCGCCGTTATTGGTAAATAGCATCAAACCGCTGGTATTGATATCCAACCGACCAACTGCGATCCAGCGACCGCTTTCAATGGCAGGCAATTTTTCAAAGACAGTTGTACGGCCTTCAGGATCGGAGCGTGTACAAATCTCACCGACAGGTTTGTTATAGAGAATGATTCTTGCAATTTGTCGGGCTGAACGCTTTGAAGCGATGGGTTTGCCATCCACCCTTATAAGCGCGTCCACTGAAACCCTGTCACCCAGCGTGGCTACAGACCCGTTAACACTGACACGCCCTGATTCAATCCATCGCTCTGCTTCACGACGAGAACAAACACCTGATCGCGCCATCACCTTTTGCAGTTTTTCTTTCACAATACAGACAACTTGCAAAAACCCGACAGAAGGAGCGGCGGCTTCACGGTCATTGCCCCTGTACGGGATGGATTAATGAACGGGTTTGTTTTCACTGTCATCTCCGGCAAGGTGTGAGTCCAGCAAATCCGACAGAGAGCGTGGCGCGGGCTTGGCCGTTTCACTCTGTTTATCAACAGCCAGCGTTTCGCCAGCTTTTTCTTCACCTTCAGCAACGGTATGAGCACTGCTTTCCTGCTCGCTGTCAACAGTGCCTTCTGCTGGCTTGCCGGCTTCTTGATCAGCAGCGACGGTGTTATTCCTGTCACCACCTTCAGCACGGCTTTCTCCATCAAAAACAGCATCTGCAGGCTCAAGTGCTTCCTCTGTCTCTCCATTCTCAAAGGAAAGTTCGGAATTGAGAGAGTCAAAATCCTTGAGCTCAGCCAGTGATGGCAAGGCATCCAGGCTTTTCAGATTGAAATAATCCAGAAACTGACGGGTGGTTGCATACAACGCCGGCCTGCCGGGAACATCTCGATGGCCTACAATTCTTACCCAGCCCCTCTCCAGAAAGGATTTAATAATGGAAGAGCTGACGGCAACCCCGCGGATTTCTTCAATATCACCTCGGGTAATCGGCTGTCGGTAGGCAATGAGTGCGAGAGTCTCCATACTCGCCCGGCTGTATTTGGCCGGTTTCTCTTCCCAAAGACGATTGACCCAGGGAGCCATTTCCTGCCTTACCTGAAACCGCCAGCCACTCGCCACTTCATTCAATTCAAAACCCCTGCCCGAACAGGCTGACCTGATATCCTCCAGCGAAGCCTTGATTTCATCAATCGAGGGGCGATCCTCTTCATCAAAAAGTTCGGCGAGCCTGCTTGCAGACATCGGCGATGCAGCAGCAAGCAGTGCGCCTTCTATAATATTGCAAAGCAATTTGCTTTCTATCGTCATTATTGTATACGCGCCTTTACATGAATTGCGCCGAAGGTTTCGTTCTGCACAATT
>JAGRJA010000274.1 GCA_020443005.1 Pseudomonadales bacterium | reverse complement strand
TGCTCACCACCCGAAAGTTGAGCCGGGAAATGTTGCCCCCGTTTCTCAAGCCCCACCAGTTTCAGGGCATCCTGCGCCGACAGCGGGTTTTCCACCAACTCTGTGACCACGGCAATATTTTCTTCTGCAGTCAGGCTGGGAATCAGGTTGTAGAACTGGAACACAAAACCCACATGATTGCGTCGAAATTGGGTGAGTTGTTTTTCGGAAGCCTGTGTCAGGCTGTCGCCGCAATACAACACTTCTCCGGCGCTGGCCGTATCAAGCCCGCCCAGGATATTCAACAGCGTCGACTTGCCCGAACCGGATGCGCCGAGGAAAACCACCAGCTCGCCTTCATACAAATCAAGATCAATACCCCGAAGCGCATGCACCTTTACTGCACCCATGGTGTAAACCTTGGTTAAACCATGGGCGCTAAAAACGGTTTTACGGGGGATTACGGACATAAGCTTTACTGATTTCAGGTTTTGGAGGCATCAGGCTAGCACAGGTCTTTACTCTCTCACCATAACCACCCTCACAGCCCGGCGCTAAATGCACCAAATTGCACAAGCGATTGTGCAAAAATAGCGCACTCCACCGGATCGTCGACGAAAATTCCCGCCCTGTTTCAACACCACAAGCCCTCGAAATGACTCAACGACAAAAATTTATTGGCATAAAAAGTGCAATGTAAAGAATAAATTCCGGCGACAGAAGAGAAACAATGAACAACATTCTCCACGAAAGCACTTGGGAAGATATTGCCAAGCTGCTCGAACAAGGCACTAGCGGAGCATTGTTGCCGATAGGCGCAACCGAACAACACGGCCCCCATCTCGGCTGCGGTGTTGACACAGAGATTGCCGACAAGCTTTGCCGGGCTGTTGCAGCCAAAGCGGATGTGTTGCTCCTGCCCGCTTTACCCTATGGTTGTTCGATGGGTCACTCACAACGCTGGCCCGGCACACTGGCACTGCAGCCCAAAACCCTGATCGACATGATAAAAGACATCGGCGACTGGGTTTACGCTTCAGGTTTCAGGCGCTTGTATTTGCTCAACGCCCATGTGACCAATTATGCACCATTGCGCTGTGCACTGGAGATGTTGCGCGCCGAACACGATGACTTTCTTGTGGCCTTGATCAACTCCGCATCCATCAGTGAACGCGTCAAGAAAGCGCATTTTGACGATGCCGATGACTGGCATGCCAATGATGCCGAAACGGCCTTGATGATGGCACTTGACCCGGCGATGGTTCGCGAGGACCGCATCACTGATGCCGACGACCCGGATCGCACAGAAGGCTGTGTTTTTTCTCACCCTGTAAACCGCACCAGCAGCAATGGTGTCACCGGATACCCTTCACGGGCAAACAGGGAAAAAGGCCAACAACTGTTCAACTGGATGGTTGAAGATTTATGCGCGCTCATCGCCCGGGGTAATCAGGAACAAGCACCCCTGCCGTATTCCTACTTCGAAAAAATTCATCATTGACCTTTAATTATTGAATCCGGTGTTTTTAATTCACTGCCGGAAAACGCGAGGAAAACAAAATGAAAAGCGATGACGACATCCTTTTGATCCAGCAACAACTCAAGGAAAAAGGGGTGAAATATTGCATGGGCAGTTATGTTGATATTCACGGCATCCCCAAAGGCAAGGTTGTACCTGTCGATCATCTTTTGCACATGGCGCATGGCTCTGAACTGTATACCGGTTATGCGCTGGACGGGCTCGGTCAGGCACCTAACGATGACGAGATCGCTTCAGTACCGGATCTTGATCACATCATCCAGTTACCCTGGCAACCGGAAGTTGCCTGGATGCCGGCCGACAACACTTTCAAGGGCAAGCCCTATTTACTCAACACCCGTGTTGCACTGAAGCAGGTATTGAAACAGGCTGAATCCCTGGGGTTCGGCATGAATCTCGGCATTGAAGCGGAAGTTTTCCTGTTGAAAAAAAATGGGGACGGCCGTTTGCAAGTACCCGACCCGGAAGACAAATTAATCAAGCCCTGTTATGACACGCAAGCCTTTCTCGGGCAATTCAGCTGGCTCGATAAAATGGCAAGCAGCATCAATGATCTTGGCTGGGATCTGTATTCGCTTGATCACGAAGATGCCAACGGCCAGTTTGAATTTGATTTCATGTACGCAGATGCTGTCACCTCTTGTGACCGTTTTATTTTTTTGCGGATGATGGCCAAGGCGTACGCAAAACAGGAAGGTTTGATGGCGACCTTTATGCCGAAGCCCTTTGCCAACAAAACCGGCAACGGAGCGCATTTCAATATGTCATTGTACGATTTACACAATGGTGAGAATGTTTTCAAATGCGCCCCTGAGGAAGACCCGAAAGGGCTTGGCCTGACGCCGATTGGTTACCAGTTTATTGCCGGCATTATCAAACACGGGCGCGCCTTGTGTGCGGTATTTGCACCTACTGTTAATTCCTATAAACGCCTGGTACGTCAGGGCGATATGCCGTATTTCACCTGGGCACCGGTGTTTAACTCCTTCGGCTCCAACAATCGCACCAACTCCATTCGTGTTCCCATGGGTGGCGGACGCTGTGAATCGCGTAATGCCGATGGTGCTGTTAATCCTTATCTGGCTGCCACGCTGGCACTCGCTGCAGGACTTGAGGGTATCAGGGAAGGTCTTGACCCCGGCGAACCGAAAGAACAGAACCTGTATGAACTCAGTGAGGACGAGCGTCTTGCGCAAGGTATCGAATTTTTACCCCGCACACTGGCCGAGGCTGTAGATGCCTTCGAAGCGGATCCTTTTGTTGAACAGACACTCGGCACAGAACTGCGCAACGAATTCATTCGTTATAAACGCGATGAGTGGAACCAGTACCACAGCAGTGTTTCAGCCTGGGAAATCGAACGCTACAGTCATTTATTCTAGTCACCGTTTGCACACGAAACGCCATGCTACCGGATGTTTACATTATTTATGGTTTACTTGCCATGTAGTTTCGCCAACTGCCGAAGCGTGTGATGTCTTCGGCATCTTCGACCGCATACCCTTCGCAAATGAAACTGTTTACCCAGCGCCCGTCAGCCAGTTCAATTTTACCCATACCCAATGGCGCCGGAATGCCTGCAACAAAACTGCCGAAATATTCAGCAGGCACCCGCCATAACTCAACTTCAATTTCAGCGCCACCGTGCTCACTGCGCATCAAACCGGGACGAAAAGGCGGGCCACCGGCCAGCGCATAAAAACGGTAACAGGCGGCGCTTCGGGTTTTCTCCAGCAAATAGCCGTTTCGACGGGTGAGTTGCCCGTTCAGGGGCAGGCCTTCAAGATGAGCGCCGCAAACGGCCACAGTCACCCAGCCATCTTCTGAGAATGAGGATGTTTTTGTGTTTTTTTTATACGGGCTCGCACCCAGATTGAAGTTATTGAGGTCTTCAATCGTATTGGCGATCGACAAAAGCTTCAAATCATCAAAGGCCATCGAAAACAGGGTGATACCATTCGGTAAACCGTTTTCACGAAATGTCATTGGCACAGCAAGCGCAGAATAATCCATCAGGTTCATGAAATTTGTATATTCGCCACACTGTGAATTCAGTTTTACCGGCTCTGCCAAAACCGCTTCGATCAGATAATGCCCCGGGGTGGTGGGTGTCATAATACAGTCGACTTCTGCCAGAATCCGGTCACCTTTTTTCTTCAATACCTGTAATTGATACAGTGCCTTGAAGGCATCGACAGCGGATGCCCGATCTCCCTTGCCAATGATGCTGCGAGTCACCTCGAGCATGTCGTCGAGATACGCGCCTGTGGCGATGAATCGCTCAGCGACCCAGGGGCCTTCATACAACAATCGTGCTGCTTCACGGAACGGCTGAAAGTCGATCACTTTTATACCGAAACCGGCGCCAGCCAGGCATTCTATTGCACGCTGATAAAGTTGCGCACTTTCGTGATCGCCATAAGTCTCGAGTTGCTCTGCCGATATAACGCCAACAACAGGCATACGCTGCAAAGTACCAAAGGATTTTTGAAGATTTTGAAATGCATGGCTTCGGCTAAACGCATCCAGCTCATCAGGATGCGCGGTACATTCAAAAACACGCTTTGCATCATCAGCGGTGAGCGAAAAAATACTGACGCAATCGAGTGATCGACAGGCAGGCACAACACCGCGCGTGCTGAGCAAACCCCTGCTCGGCTTCAGGCCGACAAGATTATTAAAGGCCGCCGGCACACGACCGGAGCCAGCGGTATCCGTTCCCAATGAAAAACTGACCAGGCCCAGCGCCACTGCAACTGCCGAACCGGAACTGGAACCACCGGAAATGTAATCCTTGTTGAAAGCGTTTTTACAAACACCCCATGGCTCCGGCGAACGCACGCCAACAAGCCCGGTGGCAAACTGATCAAGATTGGTTTTGCCTATGGGTATCGCCCCTGCATTTATCAACAGCTCGACAACGGCTGCCGATTGCTCCGGCACATAGGTAAAAGCCTCGCAGGCAGCCGTAGTCGGAATACCGGCAAGATCGATATTATCCTTGATGGCAAAAGGGATACCGTAAAGCGGCAAATCCGCTGGTTTGAATTTTTTCAACCTGTTCAGGTACGGCTGCAACTCTTTTCTTGTCAGCACCCGAATCCAGATATTGTGTTCAGCATAATCCGCTATCTTGTTCAGAATCTCATCAAGCAGTTTTTCAGGGTTCAGCTCACCTGAAGAATATGCCTCGCTTAATGACGATATTTCCATTGATCTGAGACGATTACTGCCCATCAGTTCATCTCCATAATCATGAGTGTCTGACCGGCAGAAACCGGCTTGCCTTGCCCACGCAAAATACGCCTTACCCTTCCACTCTCTTGCGCGCGTATCTGTATTTCCATTTTCATCGATTCAACAATCATCAATACATCACCCGATTGAACAACCTGCCCCTCTTCAACTTCAACCTGCCAGACACTACCCGACACACCGGATTCAATGGCCATCTCGTTGTCTGCCAGTTCATCTTCCTGCGGCAGCTCTTCTTCAGCTTGATCAACCGTGAAATTGATTTGCCCGGATTTTATCCAGCGCTGTAATTCCTGCTCAAAAGCGGCCTCACGCTTTTGTGTGAATTGCTGAATGCCTGTTTTTTCCTGCTGCAGAAACTGCTTGTACTTTTTCAGTGAAAAGCTGGTCTGTTCTATTTTTATTGGGTAGCGTCCACGCGGGAAATCCTCGCGTATTTGCAGCAACTCCCCGGCTGAGACTTCATAAAATTTGATCTGGTCAAAAAATTCCAGCAGCCAGGGTTTGTCGAATGCTGCTGTTTTACGGTAACGATTCCACATCTGCAAGGTGCGCCCGACAAACTGGTATCCACCGGGCCCTTCCATGCCATAGATACATAAATACGATCCACCAATGCCCACCGAATTTTCAGCAGTCCATGTGCGTGCCGGATTGTATTTTGTTGTTACCAGACGGTGCCTGGGGTCGAGCGGTGTTGCTACCGGTGCACCAAGATACACATCACCGAGACCCATCACCAAATAACTCGCATCAAACACGATATGTTTCACATCTTCCAGAGTTTCAAGGCCGTTAATACGCCGGATAAACTCGATATTACTCGGACACCATGGCGCATCCTTGCGCACCGACTGCATGTACTTTTCGATCGCCAGTTTGCAGGCTTCATCATCCCAACTCAACGGGAGATGCACTACGCGTGCAGGCACTTCAATGTTTTCAATATCACCAAGTTGTTGCAAGCCTGATTCGATATGCTCAATCAGATCAGAAAGCGATAATACCTGTGCGTCATAATGCACCTGCAAGGAACGAATACCCGGTGTCAAATCCTGCATGCCCTCACAGCTGTTTTCTTCGAGCCATAACATCAACGCATGCGCCTTAAAGCGCAAGGCGATATCCAGATGCATTTCACCAAACTCAACCAACAGGTAATGATCCCCGCTGGGGCGAAAGCACACTGAGTCATTACGTTTGATGATCGGTGATGCTGGCAGTGATCTTGGCAGAAAAAGCGCTTGTATTTCACACGCGTCTATTTGTGCTTGCAACTGTTTATTGGCCGCAACAGCCGCTTCAATACTTACTGGAATAAAACTGACCTTGTCCCCGGCTTTCAATTGTCCCAGTTTCCACAGATCTGCCTGAATCACTGTTGCAGGACAAACAAAACCGCCGAGAGATGGCCCGTCCGGCCCAAGTATCACCGGCATATCACCGGTAAAATCGACTGTACCGATAGCGTAGGCATTGTCGTGGATATTGGACGGATGCATACCGGCTTCGCCGCCATCACTGCGCGCCCACTCCGGCTTTGGCCCAATCAAACGCACACCGGTTCGGCTGGAGTTGTAGTGAACCTGCCACTCGGCCTCAAAAAAAGTTTCAATATCTTTTTCGGTAAAAAAATCCGGCGCTCCGTGCGGCCCATAGATCACATGCAACTGCCAGTGCTTTTCCATCTTCGGACGGCCTTTCAGCACATTATCACTATAGCCATCGGTATTAACAGGCATAAAATGCAGTATGTCACCGGTTTTTAGCGCTCGGCCGGCATGACCGCCAAACTGCCCAAGCGTAAAAGTCGATCTCGAACCAAGATAGAGCGGGCATTGAATGCCGCCCTGCACCGCAAGATATGCGCGCGCTCCATCCGCTTTCACCTTGCCCATTTTAAGCACCTGCCCCTGTCTGACAGCGTAGCTGCGCCAGTTCTGCAAAGGCTCATCATCAAGTGTGGCATCGATATCGGCACCGGTAATCGCTATGCGGCTGTGATGATTGAATTTCAACACAGGGCCATTCA
>JAGRJA010000273.1 GCA_020443005.1 Pseudomonadales bacterium | reverse complement strand
CTCACTGTATTGTTGCCGATAATTCAGGCTTTCATCACTGTCGAGTTCTTTTTCCCGCAGGTGTTTTTCAATTCCATACAGTTTGGCTATTTGATCGAGCGCCTGTTGTGCGCCATCCGGCTCGTACTGCAATGCCTTTTCAAAGGCTCGTCGGCAGTGAGCCCAACAATTCGCATGTTCAATGAGCAACTCTTCCGCATTGAGCTTCTGCACCGCTCGGGTATAGGCGGTATAGCCATCGGTCAGCAACGTGCCCGAAAAACCTTTCAATTGTTCTACCGCATGGACCATTCCACGACCGGGAGACCAGGTGAAGGCCATTTCATCCTGATCACCATAAATGGGCCAGAAGTAGCTTTGTTTCATTTTTCCGGGTGTTTTGCCTGCCCCCTTCTTCACGCCCGCTTTGATCGGCACTTCGTCCATGGCCAGCACGCCACTATCCAGAATATGTTGCCACTGTGCCCGGTAAATGGGTCGTAATAGTTCGATGCCTTTTTGAATCCAGTTGATGAGTGTGCTTCGACTGACTGTCACACCCGAATCAAGCAGTCGTTGATGTTGGCGATACAGGGGCAGATGGTAGACCGCTTTATCCACCATCAGTCCGGCGAGATAAGACACATCGGCATAACACCCTTCCAGCACATTCGACGGCGCTGCTGCGGTCGTTAAGGTTTGATGCTGTTTATGACGTACCACCTGACGGCGGTAAATCAACACCACATAGCCACCTTCTTGCGCGAGACGACAGGTATCTTCGTGGCTAATCACTTCATAGTGTTCTGCATCCGGGCCACTCAGTTCAGGAGCCGGTATTTCAATGATACGTTGAGGAACCGATTCATCGAAACGAAGGCCTGTGTCATTGACGTCACTGCTTTGGCGCTTTTTACGTGAAGAACGACGTGTCGGAGAAGTGTCTGGTGAAGGGGGTTCGCTGTGATCCTGTGGCGCTTGAGGTAGGGAGTCAAACAGACTCCCTTGCTGGGAGTTATCCGGTACCTGTCTTTCGGATTTGCGACCAAAGAGTTGGCGCTTGAACCAATCCAATTGCTGCTGCAATGCAGTCACCTGCTCGCTTAATCGAGCAATCTGCTGATCTTTTTGTTCCAATGCTTTGGTCGCGTCATTCATGGTGAAAATTATAATCAATTCAACGCATTATGTCGTCTGTTTTGTTTGCCTTTTTGCCAATAAATACCATCAATGAGACACTGTAATTGAGCGGCATTCAACATCTGCTTATTGAGCTCGCCAGGGACCTTTTGGAACGTCCCTCGTTCCAGTCGTTTACTCCATAAACAATAACCACCTTGCTGATAATACAGCACCTTAATCTGTGTTCGACGCCGGTTAACAAAGACAAACCAGTCTCCCTGGTTAGCTCGCTCCTTCATCTGGTTATTCACGATAGCTGCCAACCCATCAAATTGTCGACGCATGTCAGTAGGCAGATCGTATAACCAAATACGGCTGGGTGACAGGGAGAGCATCAGTCTTGCCGAATTCGCAAAACAGCGCCACCGGGCAACACCAGTTCCATCTGCCAAAACTCTTTAGATGGCGGTTCCTGGGGTATCTGAATCGCTTGCCAGGGTGATACTTTACTTGGCGCTGAGGGTGGCTCTTCCTTACGATCCAGTTTTTGACGCCAGTTGTAAAAGCTCGCTTGGCTTAAACCGTGTCGGGTGCAGAAGTTGGCAAGGGTTTCATCACTCTCATTCCACTGATCGATGAGCTGCTGCCATTGGGTTTGGG
>JAGRJA010000272.1 GCA_020443005.1 Pseudomonadales bacterium | reverse complement strand
ATCGTGATCTCTGCCAAAAGCTGGTCTTGAATGTGGTTGACTGGGAGGCTGCATTGGGTCAATTGAATGCCATTGCATCTGAAGCTGAAAGATTAGGGCAGCCTGTTGTCAATGTCGCAGATGTTGTTTCTCACCCTGCCATTTTTTTTGATGCATTGGTAAGGGAATGTTTTAACGCTGGCCTGTTGAAAACGGATTCACCAAGGCAGGTTGAATTTATAGATGAGTCAGCACGGAACTTCTGTAATGGCGGGTGGATAGAGTTTTATGTCAATAGTCGGTTGAATGAATTAAAGTCAGAAGCTCTTTTACAGGATAGCCCTCATCTGAATATAAAAATACGCAGATCTGGCAGTAAAAAAGAATCAGATAATGAAATAGATGTCGCGTTTATGGCAAACAACCGCTTACACATTATTGAATGCAAGACAAAAAAAATGAAGGGTATTCATGCAGGGAAGGCAGGTGTTGAAACGCTTTACAAGCTTGATTCCATCAGTGACTTGGGTGGTTTGGGTACAAAAGCCATGCTGGTCAGTTATCGCAATTTGCGACCGGCAGACAGGCAGCGTGCGAAAGACCTGCGCATTCATATTATAGAAGGCAAAGACATTCAGCAGTTGAAAACCAAACTCAGGGAGTGGATAAAAAATTAAATTGTCGCTTTTTTTGCAAGCTTACAAACACACACTACCTGAAAAAAAACCTGCATAATTTCCCCAATCTGATCAGGTTGGGGGGGGTATGCTTTACCTTATTACACGACACAAAGCGACACTTGAATGGCTTGAAAAGCAGCTCGATCAAACATCCGCTTATGTTCACACCCCTCATCTGGCTGGCCTTCATACGCTGAAGGCAGGTGATCATGTTATTGGTAATTTACCGATTGATAAAATTGCACGGCTTACCTCCCAAGGCGTTAGATACACGCATATTATTCTAAATGTTCCTTTTAATATGCGTGGCAAGGAATACGAAGCAGGTGATCTGGAAATTTTTGGTGCATACCTGCAGGCGTTTCAGGTAAACGCAATTTCAGCTTCAGATTGCAAGGTCTTGGGTTAATCGTATGGCGAGGGAGCTTTATCTGGCCGCTTACGATATCAGGCACCCCAAACGCCTTTATCGAATGCTGCAAATTCTCAAAGATTATGCCAGCGGGGGGCAAAAATCTGCTTTCGAATGCTACCTGTCCAACCATGAAAGAAAAGAATTAATGCATCGCGTTGGGCAAGTTATGGATGTGGAAGAAGATGCATTCATGGTTATCAGGCTCCGACATCGAGAAGAAGTGGAGACGCTGGGCATAGCGGTTAAACCGGTTGATGAACTTTATACCTACCTGGGTTGAACATGAAAACGCTTTTTCTTGACCGAAAAAACAGTGAGATTGAAATTTCAGGCCGTCGTCTTTTGGTAAGAACCGGCGATAGTAAAGCACACTTTTCAGTACCGCTGAGGCAGATTGAACAGCTTGTTATATCGGCGCCCGTCACATTTTCATCGACACTATTAATGAGCCTCACCTACGAAGGCATCAATATCGTATTTCTTAACCAGCGCAACAAAGGGCTTTGTGCTATCAATCAGGCCATGATGCATAACGACACATCGCGCCGCTTGTTGCAATATCACTGTGTTACCAATGAAGCGATAAGGTTTTCATTTTCAAATCGGCTTGTTATCGACAAATTGCGTGCTCAGCGCATATTGTTAAAAAAGGCTTTAAGAAAAAGACCAGATTGTCGCCACGCTCTAAGCAAGGCAATTGCAGTAATTGATAATATATTGTTGCAATTGCCATCTTGCGCAAGCATAGAGTCGCTGCGTGGCTATGAAGGTGCGGCGGCAGCCGCATATTTTCAGGCATACCGATCATTATTTGCCCCTGCACTGGCATTTAATGAAAGAAACCGCAGGCCACCTAAAGACCCGGTAAATGTTATTTTATCGCTTAGCTATACACTGTTATATGCAGAAGCAACCAGAACACTATTTGCGACAGGCTTCGACCCCATGTTGGGTGTTTATCATGAGGCTGCGTTTGGGCGTGAATCGCTTTCCTGTGACCTCGTTGAATTGTTTCGCCCTTTAATGGATAGATGGGTTTGGTGCTTATTTTCAGGCGGCCAGCTAAGAGCAGACCATTTTAAACAGGTTGAGGGGCAAACCGACAGGCCTTGTATTTTAGGTAAAAGAGGCCGGGAAGTTTATTACATAAATTTTGCACGCAAGGCGCCCGTTTGGCGACTATTGATGCGCAGAGTGGCCAGAAATTGGCTAGAAGAAATACGAACCTGTCACTT
>JAGRJA010000271.1 GCA_020443005.1 Pseudomonadales bacterium | reverse complement strand
TTGCTCCTGATCAACAGTAGTGATGTCTGCAGGAAGATAAGGGTGAAAATTGAATTCCTCAGGAGTATCGCCGAGAACCAGCTTCCCTTGAGGAAGCCCTGCACCAGCCTGCGACTGGGAAGGCCCAACCAGTTCCAGCGGTGTTACCCCGCCCGCCAGATAAAAATGCACGCAACCAATACCCAGAGCTACTGTCACCGAATCCTGACGCTCTGTACGCATATTATCGCGCTCGATATATTCACCCCAGGATTGGGTTAGATGATCAATCAGTGCATTGTGAATCTCGACTTCACGGTCATCAATTTTGAGTTTCTGCCCACGCAGTTTTTCCAGTTGAGCCAGTAATTTCGTGGTGTGGATATAACGTTTTCTGACGCCCGGTTTCACGGTAGTCACTTCCTGAAAAACCGCACCGTCTGCACCATCAAGATCAACGGCGAGCGCATGCTCCTGCCCGAGAGCAGGCTTTTCTGCCAGATCGGCATGCAAAACCCAGCGCTTGATACCCACCGCAGCAACAGCGACCTCCTCGGATGGCAGCATATTGCTTCGTGCCGAGCCAAGTAAAAGTATGGCGGTATACATCTGCTTGATTGTCAACATTTGCTCGGTCAGACGAACATTATCGCCCATGATATGCGCCTGCAGACGAGCATCTTCAACCATCTTGTAGATACGATTCACCTGACGCCAGATCTGCTGGGGAACCGGCAAGGCAAGCTTCAGGTAGAAAGAAAGCATCGAATACTGGTCGGCCAACGCCCTGTGCATCGCACTACCCATGATAAAGGCTTGCTGTTCACCCATGAGACGCGCCTTGTTCCCTTGGGAAGAATAGGACGCCACCAGCTGCCCCTGAAGCACCATGGCCTGATTGATAATGCCCTGAAACTCCTTGGAAAAACCTTTTTGGCTACCCATGAAACCCTGGGTAAGCGCACTCACCACAGAATAGGCATAAGGCCTGATGGTATCCGTCAATGAAAAACGACTCATCGGCAACATGTCAACATCATCGAGTGCTTTCAGAATCTGGACAAGATAATTGCCCAAAGCACTGGGATTGCTTTTGGGAAGGGTTTCCAGCCACTGTTTCAAGGTAATTGGCGTAGCTGTCTTGAGAAACTTCTTGACATCCACCCCATCTATTTTTGGTTGGTACTGATCAGCATCCGTCATAACCCAGCAACGCCCTTTTTAAACACTAACGCTTTTATTATTAACAACCCCACGAGATAGCCCTGTACGAAAAACATCTCACAAGAAGCCTGTTTGCCCGATGGCACTCTCCTACAACTTTATAACGGGTATAAGCGGAAAAATCCATTAACATATACAGAAATTGAATAAAAAGTTCGACCAAAGGTATGGCTTAAAGTACAAATGGCTTACACCAACAAGAAAGCACCCAGTCAATCAATGCAGACTGCCACGACAGGGCATACGAGCAGCAAGCAAAACACCCTGAAAGCAACCGGGCTATTGGGCTGAAGACCTTCCGGCAATTAACCGGCTGATTTCAAGCGTTCTTTTTGCTTCAAGAACATGCAGGTACTCAACCAGCTTGCCATCCACCACCAGCACGCCTTTGTTTTCAGATGATTCCCAGGCACAAATTATCTTTTTGGCGAAGGCCACACTCTCTTCAGAAGGAGAAAAATAATGATTGGCCAAAGCAATCTGCTTCGGGTGAATCAGCGATTTGCCATCGAACCCAAGCTCCCTGCCCTGACAGCAGCCCTGCGCATAACCAGACTCATCGTCAAGATCAAGACAAACACCGTCAATAATATCAAGCCCAAAAGCTCTCGCTGCAAGCACACAGCGGGACAAGGCATAAAGAAAGGCTGTTCGATCACGTGTATGCGGAACGCGCAATTCTTTCGCCAAATCCGATGTACCCATCACCAATGCGTTCAACCTGTCACTGGCCTGACAAATATCATTTACCTGAATGATTGCCAGCGGGGTTTCAATCATCGCCCATAATCCGATACTCGAATCATAATGATGATCGCTCATCAGCGACTCGGCATGCTCGATCTGATCGGGTCTTTCCACCTTTGGGAGCAACAAGGCATCAATGCCGGCATCATGGAATGCGGCAAGATCAGCCACACCCCAGTCTGTATCGAGCCCGTTGATGCGCACAACCACTTCCCTTTCACCAAAATCCTGTCGCCCAAGCGTATCAAGCAGCTGCGCTCGGGCTTGAATTTTATTATCAGGGGAAACCGCGTCTTCAAGATCAAGGATAACCACATCTGCCGCTAACGAAACTGCTTTTTCCAGTGCTCTTTTATTGGAGCCGGGTATATACAGTGCCGAACGGCGTGGCTTGAATCTCATAACAGCTCCCGGTAAAAGCCGAAAATTCTACCCGAAAAATCCGCTGTTCACCAAGCAAGCACTGGCTGAAACCTGCCTGTCAAAAAAACTTTCACCACTAAATCCGCAAATACGCGCTGACCTTTTATTTCTGCCAAGGCCGCACTTCAAACCTGACAGAGCTACAGCAATAACAGTAACAGTGTTTCGCGCTCCTCCAAACCCGAGGTTTGCAAGTTTATCGGGGCATTTCAAACCCTTTCCACAATTGACTTAACCAACTGATTCTTTTAATGTTTCACGCTCTTTTCAGGCACAAACAATTTCGGGCAACACAACCTTGTCAAATACTCCTTTTTCAGTACCCACAGAGCTGACAAGCCTGTTCAACTTATTGCCTCAACCAACTGATTTACAATGACTTTGGATGTTTATTATATGAGTAAACCCACCCTTAAAAACCCCTTCAACCCAAACCGGGAAGTCGAGTTTTCAATACCGGGCCAGGCAAGTTACGAACCGGGGCTTTACGAAGAAACACTGAAAACCGGCTATGAGCTCACCCAACGCCCCCAAAAATCGGCAGGCGTTGCCAGCACCCAAAGACAGCACCTGAAAAAGCGCATGACCATCTGGGAGCGTATGCAAGTATTGGCCGATCATGGCAGTAAACCGAATGTGCTGTTTCAGAACTGGGGCCCGAATCTCGATGGCGCCAGCCTTGTAACCGCCATTGTCAAGGTGAATGGTCGTGATGTGGCAATGTATGGCCACGACTTTACGGTTCGCGCCGGCTCCATGGATGCCACTAATGGCAAAAAGCTGGCCAATCTGTTCCAGCTGGCCGGGAAACGCGGAATACCGGTGGTTGGCATGAATGACTCGGCCGGCGCTTATGTGCCTGCCGGGGTCGGCGGCCTTGACGGTTACGCCGAAGCCTTTACAGCCTTGCGAAAAATCAGCGGTCGGGTTCCCTCCCTGATGTGTATGTTTGGTTTTAACGCTGGGGGCGGCTCTTATCTGCCACGGCAAGGCTCTTTTGTGATTCAACCCAACGACACTTTTTTCGGCCTGACAGGCCCCGGTGTTGTAAAATCAGTGCTTGGTGAAGATGTAACACCGGATGAACTGGGTGGCCCAAAAGTACACAGCCAATCGGGTGTGACCGATTTTGTTGTACAGGATGAAGCATCCGCACTTTATCTGGTCAGGGAATTGCTGGGTTACCTTCCAGACAACAACGAAAGCCTTGCCCCCTATCGCCCGACATCCGATCCCGTTGACCGTAAAACATGGGACATCGATATCCTGCTAAAAAAAGCATTCAATTCACCCACCGGCTTCAATACACCCTTCGATATCGGCATCATCATTCAACAAATCTGCGACCACGGCGACTACTTTGAAATACAACCCGACAGAGCAAGAAACACCATTTGCGCCCTCGGTCGAATCGGCGGCAATGTTGTTGGTTTTGTCGCCAACAACTCGGCCGTTTCATCCGGGCAAATCGATATCGCTGCGGCATTGAAGAATGCACGATTCATCCGCTTCTGTAATCTTTACAACATACCGATGGTGTTCATGGAAGACACGACCGGTTTTCTGCCCGGTCGTGAGCAGGAAGAAGGCGGCATTGTTCAGGCTGGCAGGGCCATGCTCGACGCCATTGTTGATCTCCGCACACCCCGCTTTCTTGTTATTATCCGAAACGCATTCGGCGGTGCCTACGCTTCCTATAATAACTACCCGACCGGCGCCGATCTTGTCATTGCCTTGCCAACAACAAGGCTAGCCGTTATGGGCCCTGCCGGTGTCGAATTTGTCTATAAAAAAGAGGTTCGGGCTATTCGTGGCTCTGTGAAAGAGCGCATCGAAAGAGAATCTCGACGACTGCAGAAAACCGGTATCAGTGAAAAACAGGCCATCGCACAAGCAACAGCCTCAATGACCCAATGGGCCAAACAGGAAGAGGCCCTGCTCGCGCAACGCTATGAACGAGAGTTGATGAACCCGAATGAAGCATTGAGCCTGGGGTCTATTTCCTCCATCGTCATGCCGTCGGACTTGCGTCAATCTCTGGCTGAAAACCTGGCGTTTCATCTGGGTCACTACAAGGCAGAACCGCTGAACGATATTCAACGCGAATTCCATTAATTTTGCTGAGCAAAACAGCACGACTTTTTTGAGGTACTACCGTGGGTAGAAAAGAGAATTACCTGAACAATCCCCTGATTCACAAGGATCGCCGTCTGATCAACCACCCATCACCCTGGGTGAGGAGCTTCGATTGCAGCGACATCAAACCACTGATTATCTGTCGCGGCCCCATCCGCAAGGAAGCCATGGATGTCTTTGATGAAATGGGTATACACGGCTATGGAATCCTTTTATCAGAAAAGGACTCCATCACCTACAGTAATGCCCTCGCCCCGGAGTTACGCAAGCTGACTGACCCCGAACGAGTACATCGCGTTCCCGACTATACCGGCGCCAACAAGGAGGAACGCACCCAGCGCATTCAACAAATTGTGAACATTGCCAGAGACAATGGCTACAACAGCATCTTTGCCGGTTACGGTTTTATGTCGGAAGATGCCGAAATGGTTCAGGCAATGGAAAAAGCCGGATTGAACTTTATTGGCCCCGGCTCCTACACTCAGCGTGCAGCCGGTTTGAAAGATGAAGCCAAAAAGACAGCGCTTGAAGCAGGTGTTTCAGTAACACCAGGCATAAATAACGGCACAACCCTCACTCTGCTGAAAAAATACAAGGACGCCAAAGGCCTTGAAAAGTGCATCAAGGATTTCAATCTCGGCATCAAGCTCGATAAAGACAGTTCACTCGATGAAATGGCCGAAGCCGTACTCAACGCTTCCTACAAGGCACAGGTTGATGTCATTACGGTGGATGAACTGGGTGCCGTACTCAAAGAACAGGCCACCAAACTGTTTGAGGAAAACCCGAACAATCGTTTCCGTCTGAAAGCGATTTCCGGTGGTGGTGGCAAAGGGCAGCGAATTTTGCAGGCACCTTCGTCCTATAAAGGCAACAAGGCAGAACAGATCAGAAAAGCCGCTGAAAAAACACCTGATCTGGTCAGGGAAGTTCTGGCAGAAGTAAAATGCAATGGCGTCGGTGACAACAAAAATGTACTGATTGAAATGAATATTGAAACAACCCGCCATCAGGAAATACAGGTGGTGGGCAATGGTGACTGGTGCATCACGATGGGCGGTCGGGACTGCTCATTGCAAATGCATGAACAGAAATTACTCGAAGTCTCTGTCATTCATGAAGATCTTGTCGCTGCTCATGCCGAAGCCGAAAAACAGGGGCGTAAGAAAGAGGCTGTCCAGCTCAAGCGGGATATCGAGATTCTCGAAAAAATGGAGCAGGAAGGTGTCCTTTTTGGTGAAGCCGTCAAACTGGATTCGGTAGCAACATTTGAATGTATTGTTGATGGTGCCAGACACTATTTCATGGAAATGAATACGCGCATTCAGGTTGAGCACCGCGTTACCGAGCTCTGCTACAGCCTTGAGTTCACCAACCCTGAAAACCCGCAAGAAAGTTTTGTCGTGGAGTCGCTGGTAGAGTTAATGGTATTGCTGGCCCGACACGGGCAACGACTGCCCAAGCCCTGCAGGGCACTGCGCTCTCCCGCATCGGTGGAAGCCCGTCTCAATGCCACCAACCACGCCTTGCAACCTCACGCGGGCGGCATCATCACCAAGTGGTCCGACCCGATTGAAGGTGAAATTCGTGACGATCAGGGTATCAGCCTGCACAATCCCGACACAGATGTGTTCATGAAATACCATCTTGCCGGAGCCTATGATTCCAATATTGCACTACTGCTCACCGTAGGGAATGATCGTCTGCAAACCTATCAGGCAATGGCAGAAGTCATTCGTTCAACAGTGCTGCGCGGCAAAGACCTGGCGACCAATCTCGAATTTCATTACGGGCTGGTTAACTGGTTTATCGGCAACGGTATCAACGCACGCCCTACCACCCGATTCATCGTCCCCTACCTCACGCTGGTTGGGCTGCTTAAAGAACAGGCCAACAACATCGATCTTCCCTACGCCTGGCAGAGCATTCGCAAGCAGGCGATAGCCGCTGTCGGCAAGGATAGCGAAAAACAGGCAGCGATGGCCGAGGTGATTGACCGAAAAATAACCCTCTTCGACCGACTGTTCGAAAAACTGCTGGCACAACCTCATATTCTTTCAGGGTGGCTCAGTATCAATCAGAAAAACTTTGTCTTCAAAAAAGACAAGGTCGAATGGTGTGAAAACCCCGTCCGACTTCTCGCTGATGCCTACCACTTTCTGAATATGGATTTTCAGGACAAGGCACCGGCCGCCTATGTCATCTGGGATCACGACAATGAAGTGCTTGAAGCTGCCGTCGATTTCTACAACACACTCGACCAAAAACTGGGGGCACCCGGCTGGCTTGCGCTGGATAAAATTCTGCAATCAAAAGACGCCCCAAAAGGCATTGCCAAAAAAGACTGGCAAGCAGTCAAGGATGCCCATACTGGATTCCAGGCTGGCACCGAGATCATGAAAGTGCTGCCCTTCCTTGCACAGCAATGTGACTTCTTCTCATTGAAGGTGAAAGATGACCTGAGCATTGATATTCCGGCAAGGCTTGAAGACAAGGAGCTGCAGGAAAAAATGGCTAAGGTATTGGTGCCACCCCCTGCCGCCAGCTCCGATGAAATTCTCGCTGTCAGTGGCGGCATGTTCTATCCGCGCGAAGCGCCGGGCATGCCCTGTTTTGTCGAGGAAGGCTCTCACTTCAATGCAGGCGAACCGCTTTATATTGTTGAAGTCATGAAAATGTTCAACAAGGTTTATGCGCCATTTTCAGGCACGATTGAAAAGGTACTGGTTGACGGTGATGGCATCATCATCAAGAAAGGACAGCCTCTTTTCAAAATCACACCGGATGAAAAAATCGAGGTGGAATCCGACAGTGATATCGCTTCCCGCAAGAAAAAACATACCCAGGTATTTCTGGGTACACTTTGATTTTCAGCTTTAACAAAAAGGAAAGAAAATGATTGTTGCACTTGACCATATCGCCATCGCCGTCCCGGATCTCGACAAGGCCATCAAACGCTTTATGGACGACTTTGGCATCACTTTCAAAGGCACAGAGGATGTGGTGGCCG
>JAGRJA010000270.1 GCA_020443005.1 Pseudomonadales bacterium | reverse complement strand
TACAACGCCATGCGCATGTTGTCGGATCAAAGTGGCGGTTCGCTGGATAAATCCGCACTGGTTTACAAGCTGCACTGGGCCAGCTGGCACCGCAGCCTAGGTGAACTGGCGATGGATGTACTCGGGCCCGAAGCCGAGATTCTTGACGGGGCTCCCTACGAGCTGAATCGCCTGCAATCGATGTACCTGTTTGTGCGCTCGGATACCATCTACGGTGGCACCAACCAGATTCAGCGCAACATCATTGCGGAGCGCGGTTTGGGTATGCCGAAGGAACCGAAAATCAAAATGTAAATCATGCCCGGTTGAGAAAAAGGCAACCGGGTTGTTCTGTCAAAATTTTTTACCGGGAAGTTGAAAAATGATCGATCTGAAAAATCCTGCCTATGTTGGTGGGCACAAATTACTTGAAGGCAAGTCCGTGCTGGTAACCGCCGCTGCCGGTGTCGGTATCGGTTTTTCTGCAGCAACACGCGCTGTTGAAGAGGGTTGCCGCGCCATCGTGATCAGCGACATCCATGAAGGTCGCTTGCAGGCGTCGGTAGAAAAACTGAAACAGGAAACCGGGCTGGAGTCAGTCTGGGGGCAAACCTGTAATGTTGCTGTCGAGGAAGAAGTACAGGCGCTGGTTGATTTTGCCGAAGACAAGCTCGGGGGCACGGATGTACTGATCAACAACGCCGGGCTGGGTACATCAAAATTGCTGGTGGATATGGATGACGCCGAGTGGGACAAGGTGATTCAGGTGACGCTCTACGGCACCATGCGCATGACACGCTGCATGATGCGTACCATGAAAGCACGAGGCAATGGCGGTGTTATTGTCAACAATGCCTCTGTACTGGGCTGGCGTGCACAGAAAGAGCAGTCGCACTATGCGGCGGCCAAGGCTGGCGTTATGGCTCTCACGCGTTGCGCGGCAGTAGAAGCGGCCGAGTTCAATGTGCGCATCAACGCGGTCGCACCCTCGATTGCGGTGCATCCGATGCTGCGCAAATCTGCCCCCGAGGAACTGCTTGCCGAACTTGAGGGCAAAGAGGCCTATGGTCGTGGAGCCGAAGTGTGGGAAGTTGCCAATGTCATGATGTTCCTGGCATCGGATTACTCCTCCTACCTGACCGGTGAAATCATCTCCACTTCGAGCCAGCGCGCCTGATCCGTTCAACTCAACCGGGATTCAACACCATGACAACCGTTTTCAAAAAACCACAGGACCTGCTGGCTGCCGTTGGCCAGCAACTTGGCCACAGTGAGTGGCTGGAGATAGACCAGGACAGGATCAACCTGTTTGCCGATGCCACCGGCGACCATCAGTGGATTCATGTTGATCCTGAAAAGGCTAAAGAGGGCCCCTTTGGGGCCTGTATTGCTCACGGTTACCTGACCCTGTCGCTGGTAAACCTGTTCCTGCCCCAGATCATTGATGTGCAAGGCATCTCGATGGGTGTCAATGTGGGTTGTGGCAAGATTCGTTTTCCCTGTCCGGTAAAAGTCGGTTCCCGCATCCGTGGAAGCGGAGAACTGGTGGAGGCCGAAGAGATGAAGGGCGGCATACAATCTGTCGTCAGGGTCACGGTAGAGATCGAAGGCAGCGACAAGCCGGCCTGTATCGTCGATACCATCAGTCGTTATTTTCCTGCCGAAAATTAATTCCAGTATTCAGAAATAGGTGAAGCCATGAGAGAAGCTGTCATTGTTGCAACTGCCCGTACCGCCCTGGGTAAATCCTTCCGCGGTGCCTTTAACGATACCGAAGCGCCGGCCCTGACCGGGCACTGCGTGCGCGCCGTGATTGAAAAAACCGGGCTCGACCCGGCACTGGTGGATGATGTGCTGATCGGTGCTGCTGCCCAGCAGGGCACCCAGGCCTATTGTCTCGGCCGACTTTCAGCGATTGCCGGGGGCTTGCCGGAAACGGTTGCCGGTATGGCGATGGAGCGACAGTGTTCCTCTGGCCTGATGACGATTGCCACCGCTGCCAAGTCGATCATGTGTAATGAAATCGATGTAGCCATTGCCGGTGGCGTAGAGTCGATTTCGCTGACCCAGAACAAGCACAAGAATACCTATCGTTCG
>JAGRJA010000269.1 GCA_020443005.1 Pseudomonadales bacterium | reverse complement strand
GCTGTGATTCGCCAAGATGTCGCCGGAATACTCGCAAGCCTGAGTGGCCATGCCGATCTGGCTATCACCGATTACCCGGAAGTACAGTCTGCGATCATTGACTTGAAACAGGCCGAACTCAATCTGGCGCACACAGAGATTCTGGCGCCCTTTGACGGTTTTGTCAGCAATGTTCCGCCAATCGGAAAACATCTGGGGCAGGGTAGTCCTGTGCTCACCGTGGTTGCCGGCAATGACATTTGGGTGGAGGCAAATTTTAACGAGACGGAACTTGCCGATATTCGGGTCAACCAGCCTGTTGTGATCAGTGTTGACGCCTATCCCGGCAGGAAGTGGCAGGGTCATATCAGCAGTTTAAGCCCTGCGACCGGGGCAGAGTTTTCCATTCTTCCGCCGCAGAATGCAACGGGTAACTGGATAAAGGTCGTGCAAAGGGTCCCGGTCAGAATTGATATGGAACAACATAGCGGCGATCCGGTTTTGCGCGCCGGTATGAGCGTGCATGTTTCTGTTGATCTTCATTCGTCAAGCAGTTGAATTACGCGTGAACGCTTTTGTTTTACGCATACAGCAGTTACCTGAAGGTACGCGTCATATCCTGTTGATCACTGCTGTGATGATGGCTGCCATTATCCAGATTATCGATACCACGATTGCCAATGTGGCGCTCCCTCATATGCAGGGAAGCCTTTCCGTCACCCAGGATCAGGTGGCCTGGGTACTGACCTCCTACATTATAGCGACTGCCATTGCGATGCCACTTACCGGATGGGTTTCCGGAAGAGTGGGCAGAAAACGCCTGCTAATGACTTCGGTATTCGGTTTTACACTGGCGTCCATCTGTTGTGGTGCGGCACAGTCCATAGACCAGATAATTTTTTTCAGGGTTATACAGGGTGTTTGTGGAGCCTGTCTGGTGCCGCTCTCACAGGCCTTGTTGCTGGATACCTTCCCGGTTGAAAAGCATGGCAAGGCAATGGGTATCTGGGGCGTAGGTGTAATGGTTGCGCCCATCATGGGGCCAACGCTGGGAGGCTGGTTGACGGAGTATTACAGTTGGCGCTGGGTTTTTTACATCAATGTTCCCTTCGGTATTTTGTCGCTGATGGGTGTCTATGCCCTTATCAAGGAATCGCCTCTCGACAAGGAAAGGCCTTTCGACTTGCTCGGCTTTGTTTTTCTCAGCGTGGCGCTGGTCAGCTTGCAAATGATGCTCGACAGGGGGCAATCCCTTTCGTGGTTTGACTCGAAAGAGATTGTGGGTGAACTTTTGCTCGCTGTATTGGCTTTTTATTTTTTCGTGGTTCATATGTTTACCCAAAAGCAGCCCTTCATAGAACCGAGACTTTTCATTGACAGAAATTTTCCTCTCGGGCTGGTGTTCATTTTCATTATCGGTATTATTTTGTTGGCAACGCTCGCCCTGTTACCACCCTACCTTGAAAACCTGATGGGTTATCCGGTATTTGATGCCGGCCTGATCCTCGCGCCCAGAGGGGCGGGTACCATGCTGACCATGTTTATCTCGACAAGGGTGATGGACCGGAAATTATTTTCACCTCACTATGTCATTGTTACCGGCTTGTGTTGCATTATTTTTTCAATGTGGCTGATGACAGGCTTTACCGTTAATGTCACGCATTCACTGATTACATGGACCGGTTTTATACAAGGCATGGGTCTGGGTTTTATTTTTGTGCCATTGAGTACCATCGCATTTTCGACACTGGACCCGAAGTTGCGTACCGAGGCAGCTTCGATATTCACATTGGTGAGAAGTATTGGCAGCAGTATTGGTATTTCGATTGTAATGAGCCAGTTATCAAACAGTTTGCAACGCGAGCATGCAATGCTCGTTGAACATATCACTCCCTTCAACGCCTTGCTGGAAGAACCGCTGACTGCGCTTGTATGGGATATTCACACGACGCGTGGCTTGATGGCGCTGGATGGGGAAATAACGCGGCAGGCCTTGCAGCTTGCCTATATTGATGATTTTTATCTGATTATGTTGATGACAGTTTGTGCTGTTCCTGTGGCCTTGCTGTTGCGTGTCCCGGAACCTGAAGCTGTTGGGCGTTAAAAATAAAACAGCGTTAAAAAGATAACCAGTCCTCTTAACGCTGTTTTACCGGAGCCTTGCCATGCACGAATAATACTAGCCCAAGTGGGGCGGCGTTGTATCCTACAGAAATGGGTAGTTTTTGGCCTATTTTATGCCAATCTGCAGTTCCATTTTAAGGGTGGTTTGCCCGAGTGTGGCATCCTTGTCAGTGACCTGACGAATTTCCCCACTCAGTTCATAACCGGCGGCGATGACTTCTTCAAAGAACTGCCGGGAGAAACCCTGCATGTCTTCCTGTTTGCCTTCAAAAAGGCGATAAGCGCATTTGAAGTCCTTGTCTCGTTTCAGGCGGTATTGACCAGCGCTGGAAGGGCGGCCACTTACCGGAAATGCCAGTTTGAATGTCAGTTCCCTGGCGTTTTCAGCAGGAATTTCATCGAAAATGAAGGGCATGGGGCCGGCTATCTTGCCGCCACTCTTGACGATGTTAATACCCATTTTTACCGCCGCCTGAACCACCTTGTCATTCATTTCGTCGGGTGCCATGGTGTATACGGCATAGTACAGTTTTTGTGGTTCAACGGTCTTGACGGCGATATTGTTCCTGCCTGCAGAAGGCTGGCTGACCGGTTCTTCTGCTTCAGCTTCGTCGTCATGACTGCTGGCGAAGCCCAGGCCACCGCCACCATTGGAGCAGGGGCCAATGATTTTGCGCTTTTC
>JAGRJA010000268.1 GCA_020443005.1 Pseudomonadales bacterium | reverse complement strand
GCCTATATCCCGATGCTGGAAACCGGCGAGATCGTTGCCGAGCGTTATGGCATCAGCCGCGAAGCGCAGGATTTGCTTTCCTATAACAGCCAGATGCGTACTGCCCGCGCCCAGGAGGCCGGTCTGTTCGATGATGAAATTGTACCGATGACCGCACGCAAGGCGGTTTTCAACAAGGAAACCAAAGAGACGACCTACGAAGAAGTGACCCTCGGCAAGGACGAGTGCAACCGTCCTTCCACTACGTTGGAAGGTCTGGCCTCGCTGGAGCCGGTATGGAAAGACGGCCAGTGGGTGAAGCAGGGTAAATATGTCACCGCCGGAAACTCCTCGCAGCTTTCTGATGGCGCTTCGGTATCACTGCTGATGGACAGCAAGCTGGCTGCAGAAAAAGGGCTGGCGCCACTGGGCTACTATCGCGGCCTGGCCGTGGCCGGTTGCAAATCTGACGAGATGGGCATCGGCCCGGTTTTTGCAATTCCCAAACTGCTGGATCGCCATGGTCTCAAGATCAGCGATATCGGCCTGTGGGAAATCAATGAAGCCTTTGCTTCGCAGGTGATTTATTGCCGCGACAAACTCGGCATTGATGACGACATTCTCAATGTCAACGGTGGCTCGATCTCGATTGGTCACCCCTTCGGCATGAGTGGCGCCCGCATGGTTGGTCACGCCCTGCTTGAAGGCAAGCGTCGCGGTGTCAAATACGTGGTTGTTTCCATGTGTATTGGTGGCGGCCAGGGTGCTGCCGGCCTGTTTGAGGTGGCCTGATTCGCTAGTGCGTAACCTTTGCCCTGATCGGAGATGAAAGTCAGTCGTCTCGACCATGCCGTGTTGCGCTTTGCCGATGTTGAGCGGGCAAAGCGCTTTTACCGCGATGTACTCGGCATGAAAGAGGTGGTGTCTGCCCAGGGTATGTGCCTGTTGCGTGCAGGCAGTGATGAGCAGCATCACGATCTCGGTCTTTTTCCGGCACATCATCACCAGCGCCCTGCGTCGGGTGCGCCGGGGCTTTATCACCTGGCCTGGAAAGTCGATACCATCGAGGAGCTTGCCGAAGCAAAAACCTTGCTTGAAAAAGCCGGTGCCCTCAGAGGTGCTTCCAGTCATGGTGCTACAAAATCCCTTTATGGTGTTGACCCGGAAGGCAACGAATTTGAAATTGTTTTCACAATCCCTCGCGAAGACTGGGGTCATTGGGAGCATGGCGGCACGGTAGAACCGCTGGATATCGAAGCCGAGCTCAAGCGTTACGGTAAGTCAGAGTAAAGATTTGGTTGGCAACTGGCTATAATCAATTTTTTGAATTCATTCAGGTAAGCAACAAGTTCATGGAATTAAACAGTACCGAAGAACTGATTGAGGATATCCGTCAGGGTAAAATGATCATCCTGATGGATGACGAGGACCGCGAAAATGAGGGCGATCTCATTATGGCGGCCGAGTTCTGTGCAGCAGAGCATATCAACTTCATGGCCAGACATGCTCGTGGGCTTATCTGTATGCCATTAACCAAGGAACGCTGCCAGCAGTTGGGTTTGCCATTAATGGTGAGTGATAACAACGCCCAGCACGGTACAGCGTTTACGGTTTCGATTGAAGCAGCAAAAGGTGTGACGACAGGCATTTCAGCAGCCGACAGGGCGCGAACCGTGCAGGCGGCCGTTGCACGCGATGCGAGGCCGGAAGATATCGTACAGCCCGGACATATTTTTCCATTAATGGCGCAGCCCGGAGGTGTGCTCAATCGAGCCGGGCACACGGAAGCAGGTTGTGATCTTGCGCGTCTGGCCGGGTGTGAACCCGCCGCCGTGATTGTTGAAATCATGAACGAAGATGGCACTATGGCACGCCGCCCTGACCTGGAGATTTTCGCCAAAACGCACAATCTCAAAATCGGCACCATTGCAGACCTGATTCATCATCAGTTCATTCATGAACAGACGATCGATCTTGTCGATAGGGGGCAGATAAATACCGATTATGGCGGGTTTGAGCTGACAACTTTCCGCAACAACATGAATGGTGAACACCACTTTGCTTTGAGCAAGGGAGAAATTACACCGGATAAACCCACACTGGTGAGAGTACATCTGCCCACCGTTGCACGGGATCTTTTTTGTGCACAGCCTCCGGAACAGACGATCTGGAATATCAATCGATGTCTCTCGCGCATTGCGAAGGAGGGGCAAGGCGTATTGGTGATTATGGATAATCGGGAAAGCGATCAGGAGCTCTATCAGAGTGTGCTTTCCATGATGGGTAAACAACCACCGCCCAATAATTTTTCCCATAGCAATGTTTATAAAACCATTGGTGTCGGTGCACAGATATTGCGTCATATGGGTGTGGGCAAAATGCGTGTTATGGGGCAGGAGTTCAAGTATCGTGCAATATCGGGTTTTGACCTTGAGGTCATTGAGCATATTGCATGTGACTAGTCGTTGTTCGTCTTTTTGTAATACGCTCCGGCGAACATTTTTATTTTTTGAACAGGAAAACAACTGGAGAAAACGATGAGTAATAAACCGGCGCCTCTAGCGGGCCTGAGAGTTCTGGATGTATCAATTTTGGGGCCTGGCGCTACAGCCCACCATTTTGCCGAACTGGGTGCAGATGTCATCAAGATAGAGGCACCGGGTGGCGACTATGTAAGGATGATGACCTGGCCCATTATTGATGGTATCTCGCTCTTGCACTGGCATATTGCACGCGGCAAGAAGTCGATTGAACTTGACCTGAAAACACCTGAGGGTGTCGAAATTTTCAAGGAGCTGGCCAAGGATGCCGATATCGTGATCGAAGCCATGCGTCCGGGTGCGTTGAAGAAGCGCGGTCTGGGTTATGAAGAGCTGAAAAAGATCAATCCGAAAATCGTGTTCTGCTGTGTTTCAGGCTATGGGATGACGGGGCCCTACGAGAATATGCCTTCTCACGGTGTTGCCTATGATACCTGGGCGGGTTGTGTTGAGCCGGCTCGCGATGAAGATGGTTTTGTTTATCTGCCTGCCCATGCCTCTATCGGCATGCATGCCGGCCCCTTGCTGGGTGCCTTTGCTGCACTGGCTGCCGTGGTGCGCGCCCGTGAAACCGGTGAAGGTTCGATGATGGAGATTGGCCAGTCAGATGGTGCGGCCTATATGGACTGGTATCGCATCGAATCCTACAAGGCCTACACTTATCCTCAGGAGCGGGTAACCGGTAACCAGGCAGATGATTACCGTCGTCGTCCGGTAGGCACTGCTGGCCTGAAAGAAGGTGTGCGTTACCAGGCATATGAATGTAAGGATGGCTACATACTGTTCATGGCTTCCGAGCAGGTCTTCTGGAAAAACTTCTGCGAAGGTGTCGGCCGTATGGATATGTACGAGAAGTGGCCTGGCAAACGTCTGGCAGACCACGCGCCCGGCAACAAGGAGATGCAGAAAGAGCTGACCGAAATCTTCAAGACCAAAACCATCAAGGAGTGGATGGACTGGGGTGTGAAAGTGAACACGCCGATTGCGCCGGTCTACAACTCGGACAACATGCGTGAAGACGAACACTTCAAGGCGCGTTTCAAGTGGTACGGCATTGAGGAACATGGTGCAGACATGATCAGTTACCCGGTTCACTTCATCGATGAGGAGTTGCCCGAGCCAACCAAGGCACCTACGCCCGGCCAACACCGCGACGAGATCCTCAAACGTTGTCTACATTACGATGAGGCCAGGATTGCAGAGCTGGAGGCAAAAGGTGCTTTTGGTCATAAAAAAGATTGATGGCAGCACAACGAAAAAAGGAGCGAAGGCGCTCCTTTTTTTGGGGTGATTTTTTTGTCGTTCGTTGATTCGTGGTACGCATAGTATTTGTCAGGTCGCATTGCTAGAATCGGCTTCATCAAATCTGTAGAGAGGAAATCTGGTATGGAAAATCTGGAACCCCAAAAAATGGGTGAGTTGATCATGGAGGGGATATTGACCCATGGGCCCAATTTATTGTTGACACTTGTAACATTGTTTGGCGGCTTGTGGTTGATAAATCGCCTTATTGCTTTTACGGCCAAGCGTCTCGAAAATTCCAGGGTCGAGGTCACGCTCAGCCGGTTCTTGCTAAGTCTGGCCAGTGTCGGCCTGAAAGCCTTACTGTTTGTCAGTGTGGCATCTATGGTGGGTGTAGAAACCACTTCTTTTATTGCTGTGCTCGGTGCGGCTGGTCTGGCAGTCGGTCTGGCTCTGCAGGGAAGTCTCTCGAACTTTGCCGGCGGTGTGCTGATTCTTTTTTTCAAACCTTTCAAGGTGGGCGATGTGATTGAAGCGGCCGGTTTTGTTGGCAAGGTAGATAGCATCCAGATTTTCAGCACTATTCTGAAAACCGGGGACAACCGCAAAATTATTGTCCCTAACGGGGTGTTGTCGAATAACAGTATTGTCAATATCAATGCCGAACCTACCCGTCGGGTCGACCTGTTGTTCGGTATTGGTTATGGCGATGATATTGCCAAGGCAAAGGCTGTACTTGAAGATCTGGTAGCCAAAAATGATAAAGTGCTTAAAGATCCTGCGCATCTGATTGTGGTCTCAGCCCTGGGTGACAGCTCTGTTAATTTTACGGTAAGGCTATGGGTTAACACAGCCGATTACTGGGATGTGTTTTTTGGTATGACAGAGGCGGTCAAACTGCGTTTTGATCAGGAAGGCATCAGCATTCCGTTTCCGCAGCGCGATGTGCATCTCTACAAGGCCGATTGATTTTTTCCTCGTTGAGGCATGTCCACAAAAAGGCCCGCACTTGGCGGGTTTTTTTGTGGGCGTCTGCCCGGTCCTCTTGAAAACAAACAGGTATTGTTGTCAGGGTGATTCCCGGCTCAAGGGTTGGCGCCAGTCAGGTAGTCCAGCAGCTTCATGATCACCCTGTTATTTTCATCAAAGCCCTTTCGATTGGCCAGAATCGTATCAGCCGTTTGTACATAGTGGCTATTTTCCAGCTCGTGGCCACAGCGTTGGATCAGTTTGCTGACCGAATCGTGAGTCATTTCCAGATGAAACTGCAACGCCACGACAGTTTTCCCATAAAAGAAACCCTGATTGAGACAGGCTTCGCTGGATCCGAGCGGGCTGGCATTATCCGGGATTGAGAAAGTGTCTCCATGCCAGTGCAAGGCAGAAAATCTGGCGGGGAAAATTCTGGCCCAGGGGCCGGGTAGCGGCCTCTTGTCAAGGGTCACCTCGTGCCAGCCGATTTCCCTGAACCTGTTTTTTCTGACATCGGCGCCCAGTGCACTGGCAATTAACTGGGCACCAAGGCAAATACCCAACACAATTTTATTCAGTTCAATGCAAATCCTGATAAAACTGATTTCGTCGGCTAGCCAGGGGTGTTCCTGCTGGTCGTATACACCCATTGGACCACCCATGATGATCAGGAAATCGAAATCTTCCGGCTTCGGGAGTATACAGTGCTCATACATCCTGCTGGATGACAGCGTATGACCTTGAGAGAGCAGGTAATCCCGCATGCAACCCAGAGATTCGAAGGGTACATGCTGGATGTAATGAATACGCAATTTTCCGGTAACCTCATTTGTTTAACGATCGATTTTATTTAGTATAGAGCTTGCATATAAACTGTAAAGTCACTTATTGTTTTAGCCAATTGAAAGAAGGAACCGGATATGTTGTATCGCTTTATCGTCTTGCTCGTTGCTCTTGCAGTGAGTGTTTCAGGTCATGCAGGTTTTTGGGATGAATTGCAGAAGGCAGCAGAAGTAATTGATGCCGTAAACCAGGATGGGCAAACACCAGCGAGCCAGCAAACCAGCAGTTATGTTAACCCTGCTGACAAGCAGTTTGAAGGTTGGGTCAGAATGTGGGAGAACAAGGTTACTGCCACAGCAGAGTTACAGCGGTACAGGGATGCAATTCAGCAGCGAAACTACTTTGAGTTCGAATCAATGTTGAAAAACACAGCGGGGGATTTTGAAGCGCGGCCAGGCTGGAATTACGGTGTTTATCCGGATACAAAAGAGCAGCGGATCCAACAGTTTTCAAGCTGTATTGCTTTTGAAGTGTCCGGGGATAGTCGGGTTTCTGTAGCTTCGTATGATGTGCTGGCTACACAGGCTTTTCGCGCCGGAGAACTTGCTTACGATGCAGCACAAAATTGTTTGAGGGCCTTTACTCAGGCTGTGAACACAGAAAACCGGTTTTTTGAGACTATCGTTCAGCAGAAAAAAGATGCCGAGCTTGCCAGCAAGAAAAAAGAAAACCAGAAAAATAAAAGTCGGGTTGTTAATGACACCGAAGTCGGGTTTATGGGAATAACCTTGGGTATGCACTATGAAGACGCATTGGCAATCGTAAAAAAGCAAATTTGCCCCGATGTCAAAATGCAAAAGACGGTCTACCTTGACGATGTTGCCCGTTATTATCATTTTCCGGCCTGTCTGGAACTGCAAGGTATGAAAGCAGACTTGCTGATAAACAGTGATAAATATGTGGATGAAATAAGGGTTTTTTATCACCAGTACAACGAGGCTGTATTTAAAAAACTGCAAAAAACATTAAGTGATAAATACAGAACCAATTACAGGTTCCCGAAAAGGGAATATGGCCTGCTTGCCCATACCGGTGACCTGAGGTATGAAGTTTATGAACAGGGCCGGGTGCTTTTGACGGTTGGTGGTGACGGTATTCAGTCTTCAATGTCGGTTTGGTATATGACCGAAAATGCGGCGGCGTATAAAGCCATGCGTGCCGAAATTGTCAAACGGGTTGAAGAAGATGCCGGTAATGATGGTGTTCATCGAAAAATTGATTTTGATGCATTCTGAACTTTCCGGTATCGGGGCACTCTACCCGATAAAGGCGCATGTGTGTTTTCGTTTTCTTGCGCTTCCAATAAGCCATTAATATTTGAGGAATATGTTATGTCCAGATTGAACCCCTTCGCAGCTGTACTCGGTGCCGCTGTAGTTTCTTCGTCGCTGTCCATGTCTTCTATGGCAGAAAACCCGTTCCATACAACGGATTTGCAGTCTGGCTACCAGCTTGCCAGCAATCATTCGGCAGGTGAGGGGAAATGTGGTGAGGCCAAATGTGGTGCAGCGGAAAAGCCTTCCGAAGGCAAGTGCGGTGAAGATAAGTGCTGTGATGAAGATAAGTCCTCTGAAGGTAAATGCGGTGAGGGTAAATGCGGTGAAGATAAGTGCTGTGATGAAGACAAGTCCTCTGAAGGTAAATGCGGTGAGGGTAAATGTGGTGAAGGCAGAGGCGGTGAAAGCTGATTCGTTCTCTGTGAAGGATGATTGACTTTCCGAAAACCGGCGTTGGTATCGGTCTGCGTCGGGCGTTGATGAAGCCACTTCAGGAAAGAGAAGTTAAGCCCGTTGATTTTCTTGAAGTGGCTCCTGAAAACTGGATGCAACTGGGTGGGCGTTTGGGGCAACAGTTTTCGTGGTTTTCCGATCATTATCCGATTTTCTGTCACGGGCTTTCCTTGTCCATCGGCAGCACCGACAAGCTTGATACCGGTTTTGTTCTTGAACTGAAAAAGTTTTTCGCTCGTCACCATGTTGTGCATTATTCCGAGCATTTGAGTTTTTGCGGGGGCGATGGTGGTCATCTGTATGACCTGATGCCCATGCCATTTACTGAAGACGCTGTCAGACATGTGGCCGCAAGGGTAAGACAGGTTCAGGATATTCTCGAACAAAAAATATCACTTGAAAACATTTCCTACTACGCCAACCTGAAAACGGATGAGGGTGAAGCGTTTCTGAGCGAAGCTGAATTTGTAAAAGCTGTTCTTGAAGAGGCTGACTGTTATTTATTGCTCGATGTAAACAATATTTATGTTAACAGTATAAATCATCGCTATAACTGTCATGATTTTCTCTATTCAATGCCTGCTGAGCGCGTCAGTTATATACATGTAGCAGGGCATTATGATGAGGCAGAAGACCTGAAGATTGATACACATGGTTCTGCTGTGAAAGATCCGGTTTGGGCTTTGCTCGATGCTGCCTATCAGTATGTCGGTGTTGTTCCGACACTGCTGGAGCGCGATTTCAATATTCCTCCTCTTGATGAGGTGCTTGCAGAGGTTGGTCGAATCAGGGCGATTCAGGGCAATATCGTGCAACAAACACAGCGACAGTCAACGGGGAGAAAAACCGCATGAAAGCATTGGCGGGTGTGAAGAGATACCTGTGAGTGATTTCAAACAATTGCAAGATGGCTTGATGAAGGCCATCCGTTCGAGGCGGGTGCCCGATATGCTTTCATCGATTGAGGTCCGTCGTCTGTCGATTTATCAGGATCTTTTTTTTAACAATATCGAAGGGTTACTGGGCAATGGTTTTCCGGTTTTAAAAAAGGTGCTGGGCAAAGAGCGGTGGCATGAACTGGTTAAAGGGTTTTTGGAACAACATCGTTGTCGCACACCGTTATTTCCCCGGGTTGGTGGAGAGTTTGTTCAATGGCTTCTGGTGAACGAAGCCGCTTTGCCCTATCCTTTTGTTACCGAACTGGCGCATTATGAATATATGGAGGTGCTGGTTGATACGGCAGATTGTTCAGTACCGGAAAAAAAAGTGATTGCCATACCTGAAGAAATTGATGAGCAGGAAAAATTTTGCCTGAATCCCACGGCGGTTTTATTGCAGTATTGTTTCCCGGTTCACTTGATTGGGCCTGAATATCTGCCGCGACAGCCGGAAACCAGCCCCACTCATCTTCTTGTTTATCGAAAACACAATCATCAGGTCAGGTTTTTGCAACTAACAGCGGCTAACCATTTCATTCTTCAGAATGCAGAAACTTCGGCAATGCGTTTTTCTGACATTGCTTCTCTTTTTCCTGATGGGCTCGATGAGGGTCTTGCGAAAAAATTGCGAGAGCAGCTTTTTCAGTTTGTTGATGAAGAGGTGCTTTGTTTTGCAGAAACCTGTGAAACAGGAGACTCAAGTTGCTGAAAAAGCTGTTCTGTGTTTTACATCAGTATTCGAATGCAACGCGGCAACTGGACTTTATCGCGCCCCTGGCAATTCGGCTTTATCTTGCGCCGGTTTTCTGGTTTGCAGGGATGAACAAGTTGAGCGATATGGAAAGCACAATCACCTGGTTTGGCAATGCTGAATGGGGTCTGGGGCTGCCTTTTCCGGAAGTGATGGCCTGGCTTGCTGCCTTGACAGAAGTGGGTGGTGCAGTTTTGTTGGTTGTCGGTTTGGGGGTTCGCTGGGTTGCTTTACCCTTGATGATCACAATGGTGGTGGCGGCCCTTGCCGCTCATTGGGATAATGGATGGCAGGCAATCAATGACCTTAAAAGCCCCTGGGCATCTGCAACAGCAGAAGAAGCTTTAAGACGACTTGAAATTACAAAGAATATCGTCAGGGAGCATGGCCGCTATGGCTGGCTAACTGAACACGGTCGTCTGGTTTCACTGAACAACGGGATCGAATGGGCCGCGACCTATTTTCTGCTTTGCCTTAGCCTGTTTTTTACCGGAGCCGGCAAATGGCTGAGCCTGGATTACTGGCTGTTGCGCTGGCTGCAAAAAGACCAGTAGCCTTGTGTTTCATGTTTTTGTTGCAGCATTGGTAGATTGCATGCCTTTCTTGCGTAGCAGTCCCTGCTCGATGAGTGTGCCGAAACTGGGTCTTATCCCGCCATCATCAATGAGATACTGATTTAGTAAATGATGATCATTTCTGTATTTCGGATCCTTGCTGATGCGGATGATTTCCTCGTTGCTCAGCGCCGGATTACGGGTCATGTCATAGAGCTTGTAATAAAACAGATAGGTATCTTCGCTGATATTTTCGGTTTTTGCCAAAAGGTTGCTGTCCTGGAACTTGTCCTGGATGGGGTAGTTGGCGAAATAGCTCATGGTGTTGTAATAGAAGGAACTGCCCATCTCCTTGGGAATTGTCAGTAACAGGTCAAGGGTTTCCTGAAGGTCAGCTTCGGTATCAAACTCGGTTTTTGTAATGAGATCGAAAGTTGATGCAGGAATCCCCGAGTCGATGATTTCACGGGCGGCTTCAACCACGCGGCCAACTTTTGTTGGCCGGTTATAGACTTCCTTCAGGATGCGGTAGCTGCCTGACTGGATGCCCATGGTCATGGCATGACAGCCGGCATCAACCAGCAACTTCAACATTTTGCTGTTGTGCGTTGTCGGGTAGGTATAACAGAAGAAAGGCAGGTTGATTTCTTTTTTGTAGAGCTCGAGAAAATCCTCCAGCCATCTCGGGTTTACGGTAAACACATCATCCATAAAGGTGACAGAGGTATAACCAAGCCTGTCTTTGGCGTGCCGGAGTTCTGCGATAGCTTTTTCGGGGGACATTCTGCGCAAGGAATCTTTCTTGCCGAATTCATTCTGGTAGAAACTCTCCACACAGAAAGAGCAGGAGAAAGGACAGCCCCGCTGTGTCATCATCTGATAGGATTTGTCGGTGTTGAATTCGCGGGGGTTCGCCTGTCGGATAAGTTTTGGTCCTGTTACCAGTGCTGCACTTTCCGCGCTCCAGTCAGGCATCGCAATTTTTTCAAGATCAGAGACGGGTCGCTTCGGGTTTTTCTCTACGCTGCCATCACTGTGTCTGAACCAGGTTCCGGCAATGCCGTCGAGTGGCAGGCCTTTATCCAGCCTGTCGGCAATTTCAACGATGACTTCTTCACCTTCGCCAACACAGAGCACATCTGCAAATTTTATGGCTCTTTCCGGTTCCACGGTTGGGCCGGTGCCACCCCAGAGAATCGGAACATCAAAATGTTCTCTCAAGCCATCTGATACGGTTTCAGCCAGTGACATGGTGGCGCTAAGGGAAGAAATGCCGATCGCGTCAACATTCAGCTCCTTCAGCAGCGTGACAAGGTGGTGGAATTCATGTGGTTTGATTTTTTTGTAGGCTGAAGTTTCGACCAGGTAGTCACCGCCTTTTTGCACCACATGGCTTTGCATGGGCACATCGCCAAAGCAGATTTCGTCCTTGTTGTAATTTGAGAGATCGATCATCTCCCCACGCTTGAAATAAATTATTTTGGCGTTGTGACCATGTGCTTTCAATTCACCAACCAGCTGGGCACCAGTGATGGTCATGCCAAACAGCATTTTTACAATTGCAATATTAGCCATAGATTTTGTCTGTGTTCTTGGTGGATTCTCAAACTCTCTTCTGAAACATACACCAGTTGATAAACTTAGGCAAAAAAAACAAAAAGGGCTCATCAGAGCCCTTATGTTTTACAGTGATAAATACTGCAGCTTATTTATTCGCTTGCAGATATGCCTCACGCGATTTGGTGATTTCTGCGAGCGCTTCTGCAGAGCCGGCCCAGCCATCAACTTTCACCCATTTGCCGGCTTCGAGATCTTTGTAGTTTTCAAAGAAATGCTCGATTTGTTTGATGAGCAGTTCGGGTAAATCAGATGGTTCTTTAACATCCTTGTAAAGTACAGTCAGCTTGTCGTGCGGTACGGCCAACAGTTTTGCATCCTGACCGGCCTCGTCGGACATGTTGAGTATGCCGATCGGGCGTGCACGGATCACTGAGCCTGGAATGACGGGGTAAGGGGTTACAACCAATACATCGAGGGGGTCGCCATCTTCAGAAAGTGTTTCCGGTATATAACCGTAGTTGGCTGGATAGAACATCGGTGTGGCCATGAAGCGGTCAACCATGATGCAGTCGGCATCCTTGTCAATTTCATATTTGATCGGCGCGTGGTTGGCCGGAATTTCGATAGCTACATAGATGTCGTTAGGAAGGTCTTTGCCAGCCGGAATTTTGTTGAAACTCATAGTGCGAACCCTGTTTATTGGAGGTTGAAAAATTGAGGCGCGATTATAGCAATAACCTGCCCGAATCCAAAAACTATCAGGATTATTCGACAAGGCTCATATTGGGAATGATAGATGCTCTCGGTAGTTGTGCCAGTTCACAGGCAGTGCGAATGGCAATCTCCCGGTAAAACCGGGCGATATCGCTATCCGGTTCGGCAACCACGGTTGGCAAGCCCTTGTCAGCGTGACGGCGAATCCGAAGATCCAGAGGCAGTGCACCCAGCAGGCTGGTCTGGTAGGTTTCGGCAATGCGTTGACCGCCGCCCTCTCCGAAAATGGCCTCTGTATGACCACAGTGCGAGCAGGTGTGCAGGCTCATGTTTTCGATGATGCCAAGTATGGGTATGCCAACCTTGCGGTACATTTCAATGCCCTTGATGGCATCGAGCAGCGCGATATCCTGAGGTGTTGTGACAATCACCGAGGCAGTTACCGGTGCGGACTGGCTGAGTGTCAATTGAATATCGCCGGTGCCAGGCGGCATATCGACGATAAGGTAATCCAGATCCTGCCAGTAAGTCTGGTTCAAGAGTTGCTGAAAAGCACCGCTGGCTTTCGGACCGCGCCATACCACGGGCGTTTCCTCTGTAACGAGATAACCCATCGACATGAGTTGCAGGCCATGGGCATTGATGGGCATAAAAAATTTCTGGTCCTTGACTTCAGGGCGTGTGTCTGGGGCTGTCCCGGCCATAATGCTCTGGCTGGGGCCAAAAATATCGGCATCCAGCAAGCCCACTTTGGCTCCTTCCGCCTTGAGTGCCAGCGCCAGGTTCATTGATGTTGTGGATTTGCCAACGCCACCCTTGCCGGAACTGATTGCAATCAGGTTGCGTACCTGAGGCATGGGTTTGGCCTGACCGACTGTTCGATGAGCGAAAACCTGTTGATGCCAGGTGACAGCAACTCTGGTTCCCGGGTTTACATCACGAACAAGTTGTTCGAGTGTCTTGCCGACATCCTCTTTCAGGGAATTCGCATAAAACCCACTCTTGAGGACGATGCTTATCAAACCTTCTTCGCTATTGATGTCGTAACGACAGACTTCCGAGAGCGGCTTGCCGATAACAGGTAGCGTGTATTCGTTGAGGATAGCCTCGATTCGTGCATGGCTGTCTTGCATGGTTTCACTCATTGTGTTGGTTAGGCGGGTTGGTGATTTTTGCTATTGTATGCGGTTTTACACCGGCGACAACTTTGATTTGGGTGCTGTTGATGAATTTTCAGGGTAGAGGAAGTTTTTCGAAGGCATCTTTTTGCCTGAGTTGTTGCATGAGTTTTCTTTCCATGCTGTGTTTTTCGAGCTCCCTGATCATGTTTTCCACGGCCGGGCGATTATTTGCCTGTGCCGGTGCCAGCTGCAGGTAATGTTTCAGGCTGTTGATGGCCTCATCGGGTAGATTGTTATTGGCCTGTAAAATACCAAGATTCAGATAGGCTTCGCTGAACAGGGGCTGGAATTCGATGGCTCTCCTGTAGCTTTCCATGGCTTTTCCGGCCTGTTTGAAATAGTCGCGATAGGTGTTGCCCAGGTTGTACCAGACCACGGCATCGCGGGGGTTGATGTTCAGGGATTTTCTGTATTCCATCACGGCCTCATCGATTCTGCCCTGGGCTTTGAGGCTGTTGGCGAGATTACCCCGGGTGATACTGTTGTCCCGGATCGCAAGTGATTGTCGGTAAGCTTCTTCAGCACCCTTGAAATCGCCCTTGTCATAAAGTGCCATTCCGCGCTGGCGTTCTTCCGACCCGCTTGAGAAAAGTGTGGGTGGCAGCAGTGTGTCGTTACGGAAAACTTCGCCGGCAATGGCGATACTGATAAAAAGCAGAAAACTGCACGCCGCTGCCTTCAGCACGCCATTGTTTTTCATTCTGCACAGCTCGGGTAATGCGTTCAGGGTTATGGCTGAGAGTATGATGGCGATGGGCATGACGGGTGCCCGATAGCGACCGGTCACAAAAAACAGGGCAATACCGGCCCAGTAGACCAGCAGAATCAGCAGGGGCCAGCGGATTGCGTATACACCTTGCCAGCCTTGCAGAAGAAACAAAGCCAAGGGAGAGAACAGGGCAAGGATTAACCCGTGACGCCCGTCGAAAGGAAGTATATTCAGCACCCAAACCTGATCGCTGAACCATTGAAAGTTCAGGCCGAGTTGAGGGATTTCCCTGGGATGCGCAAATATCAGCAGTTTTTTTCCAATAAGGCTCAACCAGCGAAGCGGGTTACTGCGTATATCAGCCATGGCTTTCTGTTGCCACCAGTTTGAGCTCGCCTGGTAATCCAGTGTTTCGCCACTTTGTTTTCGGGCGATTTCCACTCCCAGAGGGTCGTGCATCAGGTCGTAATCCGGTGGCAGATTAAAAACGCCGAAACTGCCGGCATGGTTGCCTATCCAGAAATTCATGCCGCCGTTGGCAGAAAGCAGAATGGCTTCTCCACTCACATTGATATTGCGGATGGTAAACGGAGCAATCCAGACGCCGACGCCAATGGCAAATGCCAGCATTAAGGGGAATGTTTGACGAAAGGGTTTTTTCATCCCCCTGATTCGCGGGAAGAGATACAGGCCGGCAAGTATCGACAAGGCTATCAATAAACCGGTCGGCCGCAGGGCCGTCGAAAACCCCAGAGCCAACCCTGCCATCAATAGCAAACCGAAAGAGCTTTTGTTGTTGGCAGAAAGCAGTAGCCAGAGACAGAGGGTAATGCCCAGCGTCTGCAAGCTGGCGACCAGAATCAGCGCATCATAATGAATCATGGGGCCATAGCAAGCACAGATAATGCCTGCAGCCCAGGCGACCCCCGTTTTTTTTGTGAGCAGAAATGTGCACTGACTACACAGGGCTGCAACAATACTGCCAGCGAAGGCCTGCAGAACTCGCAGGGCATTGGCATTGAAAACGCCGTTCTCGATAAAGGGTTGAAAAAGGTAAGGGTAAAGTGGTGACAGCAGGTAGGGATGGTTGCCGGCACCATAACCCTGATGTATGGACAGGGCCGTTTTTTCATAGAACTTGCTGTCGAGAAACAAATCTGGAAACAGGTTTTGTTTGTAGCACAGGTAGACATAGAGCAGTCGCAGGGCCAGAGCCAGACCGGCTATGAACAGAAGTCGAACCCGATCGCTCCCTGCAAGTGTGCGAAATTTTGCCATCAAAGATATTGTTCTGTCTGGTTTTTTGTTCAAGGCATTATAGGGAGGGCTTGATTAAACAACAAACGCAGAAAAACGCGGCACCTTCTCAACATTTTTTTCTAACCGGCAGGTCAGTGGTAGAAATGATAGGCATCAATGATTTGCAGGTTCTGGCTGCAGGGCGTTTTGCCGAGTGAATAATTGTGTGAAATGTTACTGAAAGGATGGGAGTGAAACGAGAGCTGATTCACAAGTCACTGAAAACACATGGCAGTACCGGGCTTTTGTCTCTATAATCCCTCCCATTACAAGTGAAAAAAGGTAGGGAATTTCATGGTTAAACGGCTCACTTCTGTTTTGCTGCTTCTGGCATCCTTGTGCTGCGGCAGGGTTTTTGCCCTTGGCTTGGGGGATATTATTGTCGACTCTACCGTGAACGAGCCGTTTTCAGCTGTGATCGCCCTGACCAGTGCAAGCGACTTCACTGAAGAGCAGTTGCTCGTCGAGCTTGCCAAAGAGGATGACTTCAAGCGGTTGGGTGCAATACGAAAGCACTATCTTACAGGTTTGAAATTCAAGCTGGATCTGAAGCATATTTCAGGCCCGGTGATTCTGGTTAGCAGTCGTGAGGTGATAAAAGAGCCCTATATGGATTTTGTCGTCGATCTACAATGGCCGGGAGGCAGAATTGTTAAGGAATATGTTGTTTTGTTGCCGATTTCAAGGTAATTTAGCCAACAGTAAGATTTTGTGCGTAAGCACAGTTGGGCCCGTCATCCTCTGATGGGCTTTTTTTTGTCTGTAAGTAGCGTCGACAGGGTTGTTTATTTTCTTTCCAGTATTTCCGGCTGGTAGGTTTTGACATACTTGCCCCCAAGTTTGTACAGATGAAGTTGCACATCCATTTTTTTCAGGAAACTGTAGACGCCACCGGAGTTCGCCAGAGTGTCAACGGAGCTGATAGCTTTGCCGAAAGTTACATCGCGACAAGCCAGGCTGAATTCAACGCCGCCTGCCGTTTTTTCATTTTCCCTGTACCAGTCGAGTAGCCGGGTTGTGACATTCGAAAATATGATGCCGAAATTTTGAGGTTCTGCCACTGTCAGGCTACAGGTGAAAATTTTTTTCCTGAAGATCAGTGACTTTCTGACAAGGCGTTCACCATAGACGATATTTTCGTCAAGACGCTCGGGTAACCATTCAGGTTTTTGTTCTTCTCCTTGAAGAATCACAGGCATATTCATTTCTCTCCGAGTTTAAAAAGGTGTTTCAGGACAGATGATCCCTGATCCACTGGAGGGTATCGTCATGGTGGGTTTTGGTTTTCACCTTATCCATTATGTGCTTGAGTTTGCCATCCTTGCCAATAATGAAAGTCGTTCGGAGGATGCCCATCGACTCCCTGCCCATAAATTTTTTCAGGGCCCAAACACCGTATTTTTTTGCAGTAACGGGTGCTTCCCCCTTGATTTTGGGCTCATCGGACAGCAGATGAAATGCCAGCTGTTCCTTGTCGGCAAATTTTTGCAATTTGCTGACCGGGTCAGGGCTGATAGCCAGAACCACAGTGTCCAGTCTTGCGAAGTCAGCCTCGCTATCCCTGATGCCACAGGCCTGCACTGTACAGCCGGGCGTCATGGCACGAGGATAAAAATACACCACGACATTTTTTTTGCCTTTGAAATCTTTCAGCGCAACATCCTGCCCCGACTGGTTTTTCAGCTTGAATGCCGGAGCCATGTTGCCAACTTTGGGAAATGCCATAAGCCACCTCTTTTTGTATTGGGTATGAAATGATGTTTTAGCCCGACCAGAAAATGCATTCGGGTAAATACAGGATGCCTGCCGATATTCGTCAGAGAAACACTCTATAGCTTTGTAGAAAACTTGAAAAGAGCATGGTGAAAAATAATGCTACACTTCATCTCTGGAATGGAAGTTGATGGAGTATGTCGTGCAGTTAAAGTTAATGACAGATTATGCCTTGCGTGTACTTATTTATCTTGCCGATAATCCCGATGATGTTGTAACCATGCATGAAATTTCCGATTATCACCAGATTTCAGCCGAACATTTGCGCAAGGTGATACAGCGGCTTGCTAACGAAAATTACATTAACAGCTACCGCGGTAGGGGCGGTGGTTTAAGGTTGGGGCGGTCGCCGGCAGACATCGTCATTGGTGATGTTGTGCGCAGGTTTGAAAACGATGCCAGTGTCATTGACTGTGAAGGGCGGGGCTGTGTGCTTTTCCCCGGTTGCAGCCTTATTGGTGTTTTGGGCAAGGCCATGAGGGCCTTTTACCTTGAGCTTGATCAGTACACGCTTGCCGATGTGATGGGTAGTGCGCGAATGAAAAAACAGCTGCAACAGATTTCTGCCCGACAAGTTTGATGGAGTGCCTTGCGGTTAGCTTGCGCAAGATTCATTCATTGAACTAGGTGTTGTTCCGAACTGTAGCGTGTGTGAGATAAGCGTAAGCTTGGTCGCCTGTTGTCACCTGTATTTATTCCATTCCGGCCGAGCAATATCATGTCACCCCCCGAACCAGCCCAAGTACTCAAAAAACTGTCGGTATTGAAGATGCTGGCTGCATTTCTTGTTCCTTATAAACGCGTGCTTGGGGCGGCGTTGATTGCTCTGGTGTTTACGGCAGGGGTCAATTTGTCCATTGGTCAGGGAGTCCGTATTCTTATCGATGAAGGTTTTGTTGAGGGTTCTCCGGAATACCTGAACCGGGCCGTACTTCTGATTTTCGGCCTTTCTGTGCTGATGGCGATGGGAACTTTTGTGCGCTTTTATCTGGTTTCCTGGCTGGGTGAGCGGGTAAGTGCAGATATTCGTGAAGCCGTATTTGCCCATCTGGTGACCCTGCACCCGAGCTATTTTGAAACCAACCGCAGTGGTGAAATCATGTCCCGATTGACAACGGACACAACGCTGCTGCAAACCATTATCGGCTCTTCATTTTCCATGGCGTTGCGAAGCGCCATTACATCGGTTGGCGCATTGATCATGTTGTTGATTACGAGCTGGAAGTTAACCCTGATCGTGATGGCTTGTGTGCCGCTGGTGCTGGCACCGATTCTGTTTTTTGGGCGGCGGGTGCGCAATCTTTCCCGAAAAAGCCAGGATTCGATTGCCGATGTAGGTACCTATGCAGGGGAAATCATTCAGAATATCAAGACGGTGCAAAGTTATAACCGGGAGAGCCAGGAAGTCCATGCTTTCTCCTCTGAGGTAGAAAATGCCTTTGCTGTTGCCAAAAGCCGGATCCGTGTGCGAGCTGTGCTGATGGCCGTGGTTATTTTGTTGGTCTTTGCTGCATTGACCGGTATGTTGTGGATCGGTGGTAGCAGTGTGCTGGAAGGGACAATGTCCGGTGGCGATCTTGGGGCTTTCATTTTTTATGCCATTATGGTGGCGGTTGGTGTGGCAACCCTTTCGGAAGTTTATGGCGAACTTCAGCGGGCTGCCGGTGCTACGGACCGACTCATGGAGTTGCTGAATGTGCCGACAGAAATAGCGCCTTCGTCGGAATCATCTTCATTATCGGCAGCCGTTTTGCCGGCGGGCATTGTTTTTAGCGGAGTCAGCTTTTGTTATCCCTCAAGGCCGGGTATTGCCGCACTGGATAACTTCAGCCTGAAAGTGGCACAGGGTAAAAGCCTGGCGCTTGTGGGGCCTTCAGGCGCTGGCAAGTCGACAGTATTCGAGTTGATTCAGCGATTTTATGACCCGCAACAGGGTGCGATCTTCTTTGGAGAGGAAGAAAATTGTGTGGATCTTCGCAGCTTGCACCCCCACGATTTGCGTGAGCAGCTTGCTGTGGTTTCACAGCAGCCGGCCATGTTTACAGCGGATGTGATGCATAATATTCGTTACGGACGGCCCTCTGCTTCCGATGCCGAGGTGTTGGCTGCAGCAAGAGCAGCCTACGCGCATGATTTTATTATGCAGTTGCCCGATGGCTATCACAGCTTTCTGGGCGAGCAGGGCGTGCGTTTGTCAGGCGGGCAGCGTCAGCGTATTGCGATTGCCAGAGCTATACTGAAAAACCCGCGTATCCTGCTGCTTGATGAGGCGACCAGTGCGCTTGATGCCGAAAGTGAGCATCAGGTTCAAAAGGCATTACAGGCGCTGATGCAAAACCGTACCACCATTATTATTGCGCATCGCCTTTCGACCATACTGCATGCCGACAGTATTGCCGTTGTTGAGCAGGGAAGACTGCTTGCCCAGGGTGACCATCAAGGTTTGCTGAAAAGTTCGGCTTTATATCAGCGACTGGTGGAATTGCAGTTTCGGGATGAAGAGCGGGCAGTGACAAGCGAAGAGTTCGGCTTATTGGGCGAGTGACCCAGAGGGCTCTTCCGTCAATGTTTTGCCTCCCCATTTGAGCACCAGGCAAGGCATTACCAGCCAGGGCGAATTGGCAATAATAAACTTCACGCCAATATCGAAAATGCTTTCGGTATTCACATTCGGAAAGCCTTCCAGTATCTCGGTAAGATAATAGAGAGAAGTGGCATAGAGATGTACTACCGCGGTTGCCATAAACAGCAAAATTGCCAGATTTTGCTTGCAGGGCTTTTTGTACCAGAAAAACAGGCCAAGCATGCCAACAATACCGTTGATGACCGAGAGAATTTCCATCCCCACCAGTGTGCTGCCAAATTCCGCATACCGGTAGTCGCCTCCATCAATGTAAGCCCACCAGATGTAGGTCCATGAGGCATCCTTGCCGTTGACAATCGCATCGTGAAAGACCAGCCAGCCAAACTCCCAGGTAAGGTGCGTTATATAGGTAACCCAAAACCAGATAATAACGCTTTCCTGCAAGCGTTGAGAGGGGGAGACGAGCTTTCTGCCGGGGATGGGCAGCCAGGGGGAGAAAAATACCGCGTAAAGTCCGAAGCCATAAACACAGGCCAGCATATTGGCCATTTCCAGTCGTGGCTGGTTCTGCTGGTAAACCAGCCATGCGCAGAACGGGAAAGCAAGAACAACCAGGGCCAATAATAATGCCTGAATCTGCTTCAGGTTTTGTTTCTCTGGATGCATGCGGGCTTCCGGTTTGTGAATCGCCTTACTATGATGCCTTTTCTTTTGTAAAGTCAATGGGGTAGACTTCCTGCCTCAACCCTGATGTCGGGGTAGCAAGCACAGGGAATGCCAGGGGGGCAGATGCTTCGATCATTTATCAGCAGGCTTGATCGCTTTTTACCAGAAAAACTGGCAGCAGAGAATGTCGCCATTGATATGCTGACCAGAGCGCGAGTGCAGACAGCAATGTTGTTGATTTCTCTGGGCATTGTCGGCGTTCTTTTTTTTGTGTTTCTCTTTTTACAGCTTGCCGGCATCAGCGATTTTGTAGGCGCGCTTTTGGCTTTGGGGCCAGCGATGTTCCTTCTGGTTACCCAGTGTCTGTTTTTTTACAGTGTGGCCCGCATTGAAATTTCAGGTATTGTTTTTTCCGCAACATTTTTTCTGTGCGCGTTGCTCGCAGTGATTTTTACAGGTGGATGGGTTTCACCCGTCATGCAGCTGTTTTTTTGTGCGCCGATCATTTCTTTTCTGCTCGCTGGCCGACAGGAGGGTTTTTATACTTCGGCACTGGTTGTGATTGGCGGTTTTGGCCTGATGTGGGTCGATCAGACCGGTTTTGAGTTCAAGCAGGTCATGAGACCCGAAAATCACTATTATGCCGAAGCGGCTATCTGGGTGATTACCTCATTTCTCCTTATCAGCTCATTGGCAATTTATGACATGATGCTCGAAGAACTCGGAAGAAAACAGCGTCGGCGAAACTGAGCT
>JAGRJA010000267.1 GCA_020443005.1 Pseudomonadales bacterium | reverse complement strand
GTTGACCCCGCGATAGGCTGCTTTGACGATGACAAAGACTACTGGGCCATTCTCTATGCACCAGATGCGAACAATAATTGCTGGTTACCTTCAGTGGAACCTTACACAACCACAACTACCCAGTTGCAGTGGGTGTGTACCCGTTCAAACCGCCGGGGTTGTCAGCGGTGGGAGCAGCAAATGGTAACTACAACAACCAGTTCTCAGGCAGATTGTAATGTTATTAATAGTGGAAATACCGGCTATACCAAATACAGTGGTAAATACCTGAACTGGTATTTTGCCTACCGTTCAAGTGATGTAACCAGTATTGATAATGTGGTGGCATTTGGCCAGGACCCTGCCCTGAATGACAACTTCCGTCGTTCGCCCGCAGCACGCACCCGTATGGAAGTGGCCAAAAATGCGGCGACTGAAATTGCAAAAAATATCCAGCACATGAATATGGGCTTGTCTTCACTTTATAGCAGTTATGGTACCCTGATTCGTGAGGGTATCGACAGCATCGATAATAACCGCGCGTCCCTGCTTACAGCTATTGCCGGTCTCAAGGCAAACGGCAGCACACCATTGGCTGAGGCACATCAGGGGTTAGGGCATTATTTTCTTGAAGGTGTACTGGGCAACAAGGTAGAAATGTTCCCCAATACTGCCAGTGCGACATCCTATTATTCTGCGGGTGATATCTTTGACGACAGTGATGGCAGTCAAACTATTATTCGCTACAGCAATGGTGTCAGTAAACCCACCAAGGGTATACAGGAATACTGGTGCCAGAAAAGCTATATTGCCAGCCTGACCGATGGTTTGCCGACTTCGGATGCCAATGTAGACCAGCAGTTCAAGGGTAGTGGCACATCATCCCGGTATGCTGCCAAGGCAGATGGCTATACAGCCTATGAAGATAATGGTTCAGATGACTACATGGATGATGTCATCGCAGCACTGCATGATATTGACTTAAGACCAGACCTTTGTGACAAGTCGTTGATGGTGTCCATGGGCTTGAGCACTTGTGAAGAAATCAAGGAAAAGGATGTGCCGGCAGGTACCGATAGTGCGCGCTGGAAAGACAATATCACAACCTACCTGATTGCCTTTAACGGCAAGGAGCTGGTAGCCCAGAACCCCGGCGACCCAAAAACCATTCTTGAAATCGCTGCCGACAATGGCGGTGGCGGTGGTGTTATCATCGCTGACGATACCGATCAGCTGGTTGAAGCTTTTCAGGGTATCGTCGCCGATATCAACAGCAATAACAGTTCAGGTGCTTCGGTTTCGGTTACCAGTAACCTTCAGGCCTCACTTTCTGCTGACCAGAAAACATTGAGCATGTTTGCTTCCGAGTATGACACTGATACCTGGTCGGGTGATTTTTCTCGCTACGACAGGGAAATTATCAAGGATCCCGATACCAACAAGGTACTTTCAGTGGGTGACCCGAAAGAGGTGTGGACAGCATCGAAAAAACTCAACAGCCCGGACAACCGCAAAATGTATACCTTTAACCCTGACCCACTACTTGGGCCGGTTACAGGTGTGCGAGTGGGTAATTCGCCCGAATTTCAGGCCACACCGATGGGGATGGATCTGAACTATAACTCAACCGGTACAATGGATGGCGACTGGCTGGCCAGAACACAATATATTCTGGGTGTAAGGGCCAATGAAGCCAATGGCAAGTTCAGGGTTCGCGACACCAATAATATTCTGGGCGATATCATTCACTCTTCCTCGGTTTTCATACCGGAAGGTGCCGGTTTGCCTTACTTCCTGTTCCCCTACAAGTATCAGGTAAGCTATCGCACCTGGGGTAAAAACCTGTCGAGAGCGCCTGTTGTTGCAGTGGGTGCCAATGACGGTTTTCTTCATGGCTTTAATGCAGATACCGGTGAAGAGCTTTTTGCCTATTCACCCAGCTTTATCGCTTCAACCAATGCCAAGGCTGGCCTGCATTACCTGACAGACCCGAATTACATTCACCGTTATTACATGGATGGCCCGGCGACGGCATCTGATGTTTACCTGAATGGAGGCTGGAAAACGGTGCTGGTTGGTTCGGCTGGCGCTGGTGGCAAGGGCATCTTTGCACTGAATGTAACCAATTCGGAAAACTTCAGCGAAAACAAGGTGCTTTGGGAATTTACCCACCCTGACCTTGGTTTTACAGCGGGTCAGAACTTCAAGCCCTTTGTAACGGTTAATGAAAATGATGACTGGGTTGTGATTGTTGCAAACGGTTATGACGATGAAAATGTGGCTGATATGACGCCTCGCAGTGCAAAACTGTTCATGATCAAGCTGGATGGCCCGGCAAATGGCAGTACCTGGACAGAAGGAAAGGATTACTGGGTCATTGATACCTACAGTGGTGTTGGTGTAGCTGGCCAGAAGAACGGTCTCTCTGTCGCCACAGTGGTTGATACTGACGGTAATGGTATGGCCGACAGGGCTTACGCCGGTGATGTACTGGGTGATATGTGGGCGTTTGATTTGGTGAAATTGTCAGCCGAAAAGCTGTTCGATGGCGACCCTGCACAGCCCATAACCGGAAAACCGGCAGTGGCCCAGTTACCGGCTGATATTTATGATACCGAATGCCCATCGCCTGTCAGTGGTTCTTACTGTCCGAATGTGATGGTCATGTTTGGTACAGGCCAGTATCTGACCAATGATGATGTTAAAAACACCGACACCCAGTTCTACTATGGCGTCTGGGATAACGGTGAAGACTATCGTCTTTATCAGAACGACCTGATGGAAATCAAGGTTAATACCAATTCCTTCTACCGCGAAATTGAAACGGAAGAGCTCTGGTGGGAAGAAAGCACCGCCAACAGGGGCTGGTTTATTGAGCTTGATGAGGTTGGCGAGCGCGTAACAGGTACTTCGACTGTCGGTTATGGCGGTGGACGTTTCTTCCTGCTCTTCAACACGATTGTGCCCGATATTGGCTCTACTTGTGGCGGTGCTGGCGATACCTGGACTTGGGCAATCAGCCCCTGGTCAGGCAACTTGTCGCAGCTTGACGGCAGCGGCCCGAAAGGCTTCTTTGATTACAACAACGATGGCAATATTGATGCGGATGATGCCAAAATCGCTGCTGTCAAAATCGAAGACCAGATTATCGAGCAGCCTGTTCTGGATGATGACAATACAAGATGGAACTGTAGCAGTGGTGTCGACTGTACCGTTGATCATCTTGAGCCGCCGAACCCGGGTAAAATAACCAAAGGCCGTTTGGGTTGGCAGGAAAAGAGCATCAAGAAATAATCAGGTGTAAAGAACAATGGCAGCCCAAGGCTGCCATTGTTTGTTGTTAGTCTGGCTGCCGATTGTATTGGTCTGCATCAACCGGGGTTTATAAAGAACTGTTCAGTAGTATTCCGACAATGAAGTCGCATACAATGAACCTGATTACAAAGGCCGGCAGGCTTGTTGCGAGGCTCATTTTCTGCGAGCCAATCGCTAGTCAGCAAGGTAAATAGTGCATGAAAGAGGTATGAAAATGAATTTTATAAATCTGGAAAACCAAAGCATACTTGACCGCCCTGTTTCGGGGAAGCAGTCCGGCTTCACCCTGATTGAGCTGATGATAGTCGTTGCGATTATCGGCATCATTGTGGGTGTGGCATGGCCGGCGTATCAGGATCAGATAAGGAGTACCCGCCGAACGGATGCGATGGCAACCGCGCAAACGCTTGCCAATGCCATGGAAAAGCATTTTACGGAAACAGGCACCTATGTAGGTTTTCCTGCCGTGTATGAACGGGATATACCCGCCGACGCCGCTCAGGCCTACTATACTGTGGATATTGTAGAGGATGGCAAGAACGGCTTTGATATCACACTCAGCCCGATTGCCGGCACCTCTCAGGCCAATGATGGCGATATTACGCTGTCCAGTACCGGTGAAAAAACCTGGGATGGCCATAATTGCTGGAGCAGTGTTTGTAAGTAATGCCTGCTTTTAACGGCGCATAAAAGAACAGGCCACATTTGTGGCACAGTTGATCAAGGCACCTTCGGGTGCCTTTTTTTTCACTATCTTTTTGTTGCTGCTTGCTGTTTTCAGCTGTCGATTTTGTGCTGTTTGCTTGTGCTTAAGGCGTGAGCGGTTATTAACACTCGATGTTTTTTCTGTCCCAGCGCTCAACAATCCCGTCCTTGTCGCTATCTCGCCCCATTCTGATATGACCGGCAACATTGATAATCCAGTGGCGTGCATAGTGGCTGTCGCCATCTTTGGGGCAGTAGGTGAAATTGCCGTTCTGGTAATAGGTCATGCCGGTGGGCATGAATTGCAGGTAGGACTTGTTTCTGAAAGAACGCCAACTTAATGATTCACCTTCCTTCAGTGAATCGATCACTCGCAGAAGCTGGTCGTCGCCATCAATGACAATATTGGCATTCTTGTCACTGAACACCAGAACGGATTCAGACCAGGCATTATCACAGTTGCGGTGGTCGCTGCTGCCGCAAACAGTGACGATTTTGCCTGTGCTGACAGACATTGATCGGGCGAAAATAACATGGCCTATCATTTCGTTGGCGATGGCCGTAGACCGAAAATCCTTGAGAATGTTGTTGAATGCCGGTAGTGCGATGCCGAGTAACACCGCGGTGACACTGACAGATGTCAGTAATTCAATCAGCGTGTAGCCTTTTACAGCTGCAGG
>JAGRJA010000266.1 GCA_020443005.1 Pseudomonadales bacterium | reverse complement strand
GCCGAATCGACATAGGCCTTTACATTAGCGCCCCACATCCACCCCATAAAACAGGAATTCACTCGAATTTTCAAAGGCGCAAGTTCGGTCGCCAGAGCACGCGATGCAACGGCCAATGCTCCTTTTGAGGTCGCATAGCCGGCCTGCATACCAATAACCTTGCGTGTAACCATACTATTGACCATAACAATAGAGCCACCACCCTGCTCTTTCATGTACTTTGCAACTTCCCGGGATAATTGCAGGGAACCAAAAAGGTTAACATCAAAGGTTTTACGCCAATCGTCAAACTTCCATTTATTCCAGGGGCCGAAGCTTCCCGGAATATAAGCTGAGTTGATCAGCCCATCGATACGACCAAAAGCCTCATGGGCTTTCGTTGCCAGTGCCGAACAGGCTTCGGGGTCTGCGATATCGGTTGGAACCTGAAGCGTTTTTGTGCCCAGACCAAGCGCATCGATTTGCTCGGCTGCATCGGCAAGTTTTGAGGCCGTTCTTGCCGCCAACACAATCGCGGCAGCCCCTTCGCGTGCGGCACATAACGCAAGCTCTACACCCAATCCGGGGCCGATGCCAGAAATAATGATTACCTTGTCTTTCACTAACATAGTTCACACCTTGGTTTGTTGAATGGTTTTTCGCGCGTTGACTTTGCCCCGAAGAAGGCTCGTATACATTCAATGGACAACAGCAATTTTCAGACAAAAAAAAGCCGATCAGAACAAAGCCGACCGGCTGATAACAAAGCGGTTTATTAATCTACCGAGAAGAATATACCTCTTTGCTTCAATGTATCCAGAAGTATGTCAATTTCTTCCTCGAGAGTCATTTGATCAGATCTCAAATGAACCTCTGGATTTTTGGGCTCTTCATACGGGTCATCAATGCCGGTAAAACCCTTGATCTCGCCAGCTCTGGCTTTTTTGTAGAGGCCTTTGGGGTCACGGTTTTCAGCTTCTTCAAGCGAGCAATCCACCCATACTTCGATAAAATCCATACCAGCTGCTTCGTGCAGCTCGCGAACCGTATCGCGATCCGCTCTGTAAGGGCTGATAAAACTGCTGAGGGAGATAATGCCGGTATCGACAAACAATTTTGAGATTTCGCCAATTCGTCGAATGTTTTCATGGCGGTCTTCAGCCGAGAAGCCCAGATTCTTGTTGATACCCAACCTGACATTATCACCATCAAGACGATAGGTAATATGCCCACGATTTATCAATTCTTTTTCCAGTGCACAGGCTACCGTACTTTTTCCGCTACCGGACAAACCGGTGAACCAGATTGTAGCGCCTTTCTGCCCTAAAACCCTGTTGCGATGCTCACGAGTGACATCTCCCTCGTGCCAATGCACATTGGTCGCTTTTTGCTGAACCATACTCAAACTCCAGATAATCAATGTCAGGCGAAAACCAAGTGCACGAATATAACGCTTTCTTGGCGACTAGTCACCCTTGCGCAGCGAGCAAAATTACTTTACACCCTTATAAAAGCCCGCATAGCCTTCAATACGCCAACATGGCATTATTATCCGCTACTGATTTATGACATCAACATGGATAAAAAATGGAAAAAATCATTTTCTTGCTTTGGAAAGACGAAACCCGGTCAGATGAACAGTTCAGAAATGACCTGCTGGAAAAAATGCCCCGACAAATAATGGATAATGCGGTGGTCGCAGGGCTTACCATCAATATCGACGATGACAGAGTAAAAAAGGCTCATGAAAAGCGCATGGTTGCAGTCGACAAGGCTATGAACGCCAGCGTTTCGGTATGGCTCGATTGTATTCAGCAAAAGCTGCAAATCGATTCCGTTATAGCAAATTACTGCCAAAAGTACAGCAGCTACCTTGTGACAGAATCTGTGCCGCTGAAAAACACTGAACATCTGTCAAAACCCGGCGAAGCAACCACTGGTATGAATCATATTGTGCTGTTGCAAAAACCGGAGCACTTAAGCCGTTCACAATGGCTGGACATCTGGCAAAACAGTCACACCCAAATCGCCATCGATACACAGTCCACCTTCCAATATATTCAGAATGTGGTTGTAAGGCCCTTGGATAGCGAATGCCCGAGGGTCGATGCCATCGTTGAAGAGTCCTTCCCGGAGCCGGCAATGACTGATATTGAAGCCTTTTATGATGCTGTTGGCGACAAAGAAAAACTGAAAAAAAATGCCACTGACATGTTCGAGAGCATTTCGCGTTTTATCGAGCTCGACAAACTCACGGTCATACCGATGAGTGAGTATGTT
>JAGRJA010000265.1 GCA_020443005.1 Pseudomonadales bacterium | reverse complement strand
TGCTGGCCTGGTATCCCGGGATGATGGGTGGGCATGCGCTGGCCCGCTTACTGTTTGGGGAAGTCAACCCCTCCGGTAAGTTACCTTTTTCGATTCCTGCCGATGTGCAGGATCTGCCACCCTTTGAGCCGGTAGCCAGCTTTGTCGATTACGGGTATTTTCATGGATATCGCTTGCTGGATAAAAATAAAAAAACAGCCGCCTATTGTTTTGGTCATGGCCTGAGTTATAGCCGTTTTGAATTTTCGGAGCTCAGATTGCAGCAGCAAGGTAAGGCCTGGAAAGTCTCTGTCAGCGTAGCCAATACCGGTGAATATGATGGTGGGGTAGTAGTGCAACTGTATTTGGGGTCGGATACTGTTGAGTCATTTTTGCCACACAAGATTTTGAGGAGATTCAGCAAACATTTTCTCGAAGCAGGGGAAAGCAGTCTTGTTGAGTTTGATTTGGAAGAACAGGATTTTCATGTTTACGATGCAACCGCTCGTCAGTGGCAGCTTGAAGCAGGCCATTATTCCATCTATGTTGGCGAATCTTCGGAAGATGCAGAGCAGCGCGTTCTGGAGCTTGAAATCGGGCGAAGCGAGGTTGCAGAATAATGAACGACGAACAAAACAGCTTTTTGGCAAAGCGGGAAAAACTTACCCGTCAGTGGAAATGGGCAGGTTCGGTTCTTCTTGGCTGGAGTGTCCTTCTCTATGGATACCTGTTCTTTTTCTCGCCGCTGCTTGCGAATCCTTTTTATGTGATCGAGCGTATCAAGGAAGGCGATATGGAGCGCTCAACACTGGAATTAATGGCTGTGCTTCTACCCGTTGTCACAGGCACATTGTTTCTTGTGTTGCTGGTTTTTATTCTGTTGAGTTTCGTGATTTTCAAAAACGAGAAAAAATATCAGGAGATTATTGCAGCCATGCGGATCGCTGACCAATGAAACGCCCCGTGGTTAGCCTTCGGTTGCGAGGCTGCCGAGACCTGTTCGGCCACTCAAAAAGTTGAGAAAAAAAAGGCGGGTTAGAACCCGCCGATTTCAGTTTCCTGTTCCTTGTTATTGCGGGGGAACAGAAAAGCCGTCCTGAACAGGGACATGACTTTCATTGAAATAATCTGACAGGCTGTTGTGCAAACCTTCCAGTGTCCATTTGCCACCTTCGGGGTTGTCGTAGAACACATCAAGCGTTGGACGCTGGACGATATTGACACGAGGGCCCCAAACAACAAAAACTTCGCCGGATATATGACCTGCTTCGGGAGAGGCAAGATAGCCAACCAGAGGAGCAACATTTGCCGGGTCAAAAGCATCAAAACCTTCCGGTGGAGCAGCAAACATTGCAGCCGTTGGCCCGGTGTTGGTCATGTCGGTACGGGCACGGGGCATGATGACATTGCAAGTGATACCGTACTTGATCATCAACTGCGCAGCACCCATGGTCATCGCTGTAATACCTGCTTTCGCCGCCGCATAATTGGGTTGGCCGGCAGAGCCAAAAATCATGGCCTCCGAAGAGGTGCTGATCAGGCGGCCGTACACGGCTTCACCGGTTTTGGCTTTTTCGCGCCAGTATTTTGTGGCATTGCGCATATTGACGAAATGACCGCGCAAATGTACACGGACAACTGAATCGAACTCTTCATCGCTCATCCCGAAAATGGTTTTATCCCGGCAGAAACCGGCATTATTGAGCATGATGTTGACATCGCCAAAAGTATCCAGAGCAGCTTTAAACAGACGCTCGGAATCGGCCGTGTCGGCACAATCGCCATAAACGGCAATCGCTTCACTACCCGCTGCCTTGATTTCTTCG
>JAGRJA010000264.1 GCA_020443005.1 Pseudomonadales bacterium | reverse complement strand
TACCGTCAGAACAAAAAAGCATCTATTTGTTTCTTAACAATGAAGTCATACTCACCCTGGTGATCGGCACCCTGCTATCAATGCCGATTTACCGGTATTTCTGGCAGAAAACCCATCGTTTTTTCAACGAACACCCTCTGTTGTTCCTGACGCAACAAAGCGTTTTACTGCTGCCAGTCTTTTTTCTCAGCATCTGTTATATTGTCGCCGGCACCTATAACCCTTTTATCTATTTCAGGTTCTAGCTTGTTCAAATCGACTTTGTCGAAGAATTGAACCTCGAGCGTTTTAAGGTTGCTCAGAAATACCAGGGCATATTGATCGAAATTTTCCGGCGAAACTCTATCCAGATCAAGTGACATTCGTTTGACAATATAATCATTAACATCGGAATGATAATGATGTTCATCCTTGTAAAAAGCGACATTATTTGTAATCTGAAACAGATTGTTGAACGCATAGAAACTGACATTTTTGTGTTTTGAGCCCACCTTGGCAATCTGCCTGTAAAGCCCCATTGTCGCAATCAGGTTGCCGTTTTTCTTTTCTGCATAAAAGAAACTGGGGATTGGTGGAATATACAGATTAAAATGCGTATCGGGATTATTCGCAATCAAACGCTCAACACGCTCTGTAATAAATGACGAGTGATAAAACCTGGACTTTTCGAGGATCTCGTTCACATCCAGATCTGCCTTGTTTTTACGGATTTTTGTATCGTAGGCTTTCAATTTTGCCGATCGGGAAAAACGATGAAAACCATTGTTTTTCTCATTTAATTTCTCCCTGAGCATCCATTGGTTCAATGCTTCAAAATTATCCAGCCATTGATGACTCCATTCATAATTGCAGCCATTTTCACAGAGAGTGTCGAGTTGACCAAGAATATTTTTGATGGAAAGTTTGACAACATCATCATTGAAAAGATAGTGATAGTCATCGAAGACACTTTCGTTATATAAATATTCCGGGAATTTTTCTGAAACCTGATCAAGTTGATCATCCTTAACCCATATGTACTTGGGGTGAATCTCCCACAACACATGCTTTATGTGCCCCGTTGCCAACGCTTTTTGCAACACAAGCAAGTGCTCCTGCGGCATTTCACTGGTAGATGCATTGACCGTAAGTCTCATGGTTTTTTTCCAACCGGTCACTCTGGAAACCTGTTCGGTATTGAAGTTCTCACTCAGCGAGCTGCCAATAATAATGGCGTCATAACTTTCATCGAGGTAGGAATTTATCAGGCCTGCACTCTGATAGCGTTCATTAACAGAAAACATGGCAGGTTGTATGAAACTTTTGTGATAAATCTGGTAAGGGTCAACCAGAAGCACAAACAGTGCAGGCCCGGTCACACCAAGTGCGGCTAGCAGAAAAAAAACAAAAATATAGCTGCGTCTGTTATCCATCAGAAATTGAAATAGAGAAATTCGTGAATGACATTGGCTTTGTACAAAAGCACATAAAGGCTGCATGCAAAAAGCAGTGAAGAAAAAATGGCATGAATCATACTTGGGTCAGAAAGCCTGCATTTTGCAACATAAATTCTGGCAACATTGGGTATTAAAAATACAATGGCCATCAAAAATGCAATCCTGCTCAGGGCATTGTTATAACCAGACGAATAAACAGCCTGTATTTCAGACCAGATTGTTTCGGAGAAAAGCCTTGCAAGTATATGATTGGCGCCGGTAATTGTTTCTGCTCGAAAATAAACAAAGGCCAGCACAACAAACACAAATGTAATGAGGATGGACAGAAGTCGACCAACAAAGGTTGATTGAGTGAGATCATGCCTGCAAGCGGAAACCCGGAATTGCCGCCAAACACCATTGATCACCATAGCCAAACCATGTAACACACCCCAAAAAACAAAAGTCCAGCCTGCTCCGTGCCAGAGTCCACTCAACAACATCACGATAAAGATATTCAACTGTGTTACAAGAAAACCTTTCCTGCTTCCACCGAGAGGAATATACAGGTACTCCCTGAAAAATCGTCCAAGCGTAATATGCCAGCGCCGCCAGAAATCATTGATATTGATCGACAGAAAAGGTGAATTGAAATTGTTTGGCAACAATACGCCAAACATGAGGCCAATACCGATGGCCATATCTGCATAACCCGAAAAATCAAAATAGAGCTGAAGACTGTAGCCCAGCGTCGCCACCCAGGCATCGACAGTCGATATCGGCGTCAACTGCTCTGCCAGAGAAAAGACAGGGTTAACATAGCCCGCAATATCATCGGCCAAAACCACTTTCTTGAACAGCCCGATTGAAAAAATCGTGATACCAAAAACAAACGAACGGGCGTTAAAACGATAGGTTTCGTCTTTTGCAAATTGCGGCATCATTTCACGATGATGAACAATGGGCCCTGCAATCAACTGGGGGAAAAATGTCACAAACAGGCAATAATGCAGGAAATTATATTCACGGGTTTCTCCTTTGTAGGCATCAACCACATAAGCTATTTGCTGGAAGGTAAAAAAGGAAATCGCCAATGGCAGTATGATTTTTTCCAGTGTAAACCCCGTATCCAGAAACAGATTGAGGTTATCAACAAAAAAATTCGCATATTTGTAATAGCCCAGAAGTGCAAGATTTGAGGATACAGCAAACGCAAGCAGCAGTTTCTTTTTCAGCAGTGAAAAGGCTCGCATGCTTAACTGAACCCCCATCGCATAGTTGAACAGCATGGAGACCAGAATCAGGCCCAAATATGCAGGGTTCCACCAGCCATAGAAAAACAGCGAACAGGCAACCAGCCAGGCCGTAGCCACACGGTGATGCCCCCTTGAACCGATCAGAAAAAAACCGACAAGACTCAAAGGCAAAAAAACAAAAATAAAAAACAGTGAGTTGAAAAGCAAGAGAAGCCCGTTCCTCTTCTTATTTCACGATAGATATTCAAAGGCATTAAAACACAGCAAATGTTTCTGATATAGTTACATTTAACTTTCTGTTTAATAGCTAGCTACCATGTCAAAACCCCTGTCACGCTTTCATAGAACCCGATTTCATGGAACAAAGCGACATCAATGCCAATGCATTCTCACTTTTTTGTTTCTTCTCGTCATTGGCCTTACATCAAATGCTTCGCCAGATCTCCCGCTGAAAAAAAACGGCCTCGAACTCCGGCAAATCCCCCCCTATTTTTTGCTCAATAATACTGAAAAGACGGTCATTTCCTGGGTATCAACCGAAGCATACAAGGCAAAAACACTTGTATGGAATGATTTTCAGCAATTTGAAGCCGAAGATAAACAACCGACCCGCTTTCACAAAATGGTCTTTACGGGTTTGCATCCCCAGACAGAATATCGCTTCAAAACTGATCTTGGCGAAAGCGGTGAATTCACGACACCGGTGAATGACAGACACACCCGTTTTACAACAGTCGGCCACACGGGTGGCACCCGCGCCATTGATGAATATCCGGTGCAGACCATTTTCCCGTTGATCGGCGGGCTTGATAGCGAATTCACGCTATTATTGGGTGACTTTTGCCTTTTCGCTTCTATCGACGATTGTAAAACCGAATACTTCGACCTGTTCAGGCCGTTGCTGAAATCCACCACGGTCATTCCCGCTCCTGGCAACCATGAAAAAAACTTTAACGAACACGGTCACCGGAACACACTGGATAATTTCAGAAACCTCTTCCCTTACCACTATCCGCAACCCGAGGGTGAAAACGCCTACTATAGTTTCACCTACAAAAATATCCGCTTCTACAGTGTCACGCTCACCAAACGACCGATGTATATGGACAGGAATGTTCTCAAGCATTTTGAAGAAGACATCAAAAAAAGTAACAGTGATTTCAACATTGTCTTCTGGGGTGCGGAAAACAGGGTGTATGACGATGAACACCGCGATATTTTCCGCCTATTCAACAAGTATAAAGTGGATGCCATTTTCGGCGGTGCAGATGGCGGCCAATTTCCGTGGCGTCGTGTTTATGAAGGCGTGCCCTATTATTTTGCCGGCTCTCTTGGCTCAAGAGACAGGCAGTTCTTCTATGTTGATATTAACGACTACTATATGAAAGTTCGTGTTTTTAATGCAGCCGGTGAAAAGAAGCAGGAATTTGATCAATATGCCCGGAAAACTTTCAAGCCCCAATATACGCTTGATCAAAACAGAACTTACCGGCGGGAGGAATACACAAAATACCGCAATGATGAACCCATACTTGAGTGGTATCTGGATGATATACCTTCACAAACGATTAACGGCATTGTCATTGACGCAGACTGTTTTGTGGGCGGAAAAAAAATGAAGGATACAGTCAGCTATCTGCATTGGGTTTCGGAATTTCCGGGCCAGGGAGAAGCCGGCATGAACCGGCTACCCTATAGCCTGAAAAACCAGATCGCTCAACGCCATGTTCTGCGCCTGCCGGAGAATGACCCTTACGGATTAAAACCTTACAAACTGAATCGTCTGGCGCTGCGATTTGCCAACTGCGATAAAGCGGAAAAAATCGTGATTAACGAGGCTTATATTTTCTAGCCAACCCAAACCCTTGCATTGCGGAACAGTCGCATCCAGCCACTGTCTTCATCCCAGTCACTCGGGTGCCAGCTGTTCTGAACGGCCCTGAATACCCGTTCAGGGTGCGGCATCATGATGGTATGCCTGCCATCGGCGTTACAAAGCCCGGTAATACCTTCTGGTGAACCGTTTGGATTGAACGGATAAATTTCTGTGGGGTCGCCCTGATTACTGACAAAAGACAGGCTGAGCGTATGACTTTCCCTGAAAGCAGCCAATGCTTTTTGGTCATTGAACTCTGCTCGCCCTTCACCGTGCGCCACAGCTACCGGCATAATAGAACCCGCCATCCCGGCAAGCAGAATAGAGGGAGACTCCTGAATTTTTACACCCGTAAAACGCGCTTCAAATTGCTCGGAGAGATTACGCACAAATCGTGGCCAGTGTTCAGCACCCGGGATAAGACCTTTGAGGTTGGACATCATCTGGCAACCATTACAAACACCCAGGCTGAATGTGTCGTCGCGATGAAAAAACAGCTGCAAGGCATCGCGCAAT
>JAGRJA010000263.1 GCA_020443005.1 Pseudomonadales bacterium | reverse complement strand
GCCCCTGTTTTTTGAACGCCTTGTTCGCTTCACGGGCAATCACCTTATCCATCATCATCAGGAACTTGTCTTGAGCTTCAAGAAGTACCACTTCTGAGCCCAGACGATTCCATACGCTACCCAATTCAAGACCAATAACACCGGCTCCAATGATACCCAGTTTTTTTGGCACCTCCTGGAATTCCAGCGCACCTGTCGAATCCACAATTCTGTCGTTATCGATTGATGCAACCGGTATATTGATCGAAGACGACCCGGTTGCCAGAATGACATTTTTTGCCTCCAGAATCTTTTTGTCGCCGGATTCAGATGTAACCTCAACCCTCTTGTGCGCCAGTAATCTGCCCTGCCCCTCAACGGCAACAACGCCGTTCGCCTTGAAGAGTTGACTAATGCCACTCGTTAGCTGGGAAATAATCTTGTCTTTTCTTGCTATCATTTCAGCAATATTTATTTCGACACTCTTTGCCTTGATACCATGACTCTGCAATTCGTTGACGGTTTCGTAGTATTTGTATGAGCTATCGAGGAGTGCCTTGGATGGAATACATCCAACATTCAGGCAGGTCCCGCCCAAAGTAGCCTTGCCATCCTTGCCTTTCATCTGGTCGACACAGGCAACACTTAAACCCAGCTGGGCACAACGAATCGCAGCGACATAACCGGCAGGACCGGCACCTATTACCACAACATCATATTGATCAGTCATTTCCTGTTTCCTGTAAATGCTAGATTTCCAGCAATATTCGAGCCGGGTCTTCAATCATGTCCTTAACCAATACCAGAAATTTGACTGCATCCTTGCCGTCCAGGAGGCGATGGTCGTAGGAAAGCGCCAAATACATCATGGGCAAAATCTTTATCTCCCCATTTACAGCCACCGGTCTTTCCTGAATCTTGTGCATGCCAAGAATTGCTGATTGCGGAGGGTTAAGAATTGGTGTCGACATCATTGAGCCATAAACGCCACCATTGGTGATGGTGAATGTACCTCCGGTCATGTCATCAATTGACAATTTTCCTTCTCTGGCCTTTGCACCAAAATCACGAATCCGGTTTTCAATATCGGCAAGGCCAAGTGTATCGGCATCCTTGAGTACGGGTACCACCAATCCCTTATCGGTCGAAACTGCCACGCCGATATCCTGATAACCATGATAAACAATATCATCTCCATCGATCGAAGCATTGACAATCGGTGAGCGTTTAAGCGCTTCCACACAGGCCTTTACAAAGAAAGACATGAAGCCCAACCTTGTACCATTATGTGTCTTTTCGAATTGATCCTTGTATTTATTACGAAGCCTGATTACAGGTTCCATATTGACTTCATTGAAGGTTGTCAACATGGCCGTTTCACGAGTGACATCCAGCAAACGTTCTGCGATGCGCTTTCTGATACGGGTCATTGGCACCCTTTTTTCTGTTCTTTCAGAAGAGGTCGCTACGGAAATCTGCACCGCTGCGCTTGCGCTTGAACTTGAGCCTGAATTTGAGGGTGCCGCTGGTTTGGAGCTGGCGGCCGTTTTGGTAGTTTGAGGTTGGTTGATGGCGGAGAGTACATCCGCTTTGGTGATACGGCCATCTTTGCCACTCCCCGCAATGGACTCAAGATTCAGACCGTTTTCCTCAGCAATCTTTTTTGCAGCGGGCCCGGCAAGTACCTCTTTTGTTTCAGTTGTTTTCTGGCTTGACTGAGGCTGCACAACACTGTGATCAACTTCGCCTTCCGTAATTTTGGCAATTACTTCGCCACTCAGAACTGTCTCACCTTCGGGCTTGAGGATTTCGGCGAGAATGCCGTTTGCAGGAGCAACTACCTCGAGCACCACCTTGTCTGTTTCAATATCCACGATCAGCTCATCACGCAACACATTTTCACCGGTGGACTTATGCCAGGTTGCAATGGTTCCATCCTGAATGGATTCCGGAAACTGGGGCGCTTTTATTTCGACACTCATTTGAGATCCTGTAAAGACTATTTGATTTTCATTGCCTGATTGATAAATCTTTTCTGTTCGGCCAGATGCAAGGACATATAGCCCGCAGCCGGGGCAGCTGAAGATTTACGACCAATATACTCCAGAGTGATTTCTGGTTTGTATCTGCCAATTACGCGACGCATATGATGCTGACTGC
>JAGRJA010000262.1 GCA_020443005.1 Pseudomonadales bacterium | reverse complement strand
ACTCATAAGCTATCGACAACCCAATTAATAAGCATTGCATATTATATACAACGCTTATAAAAATATCTGCGTACTTTCCGACAGCCCTGTTCCCGCTGAACAAACCGGGCAACCCGCTGAAACAGCCCCTCTACACTGGAAAAACAAAGTCATTGATGAAAAACACGGCGCTTTCTGTACAATGGAAAGGATTGCCTCTATTTTCAACTCCCGGAAACAAACAAGAACCAATGACCAGCAGCACTGAATTTTATCTGCGACCACTCAAAACACTCAGCCACCGTTTTGAACAACTCATCGCAAACAGATTATGGCTGAGGGTACTGATTGCCCTTGCGCTCGGCATCACTACGGGCCTGATTCTTGGGCCGGATCTGGCACTACTGGATTCAAAAACAGTCAACATCATTACAGCCTGGTTGGCACTACCGGGTCATATTTTTCTGAGTCTGATCCAGATGATTGTGGTGCCACTGGTGCTCGCTTCCATCGTGCGCGGACTTGCCGCAAACAACAACCCGGAGGCGCTTAAAAAAATTGGCAGCATTGCCATACTGTTCATTCTTCTCACCACTGCCATCGCCACCTCTGTCGGCATAGGCTTGAGTGTTTTAATGGAACCGGGCAAGCATATCGCCTCAAACCTGCTTGAAGCACAGAATATTACTGCTCATGCTCCTGCCTCACAGGCATCATTTCCGCCACTCGATCAACTACCCGAAAAAGTGGTTTCGCTGCTACCCATCAACCCGCTGTCATCCATGGTAAGCGGGCAGATGTTACAGGTTATTCTGTTTGCAGCCGTGCTTGGGGTCGCACTGCTGTCCATTCCACCCAAACAGGCCCAACCCCTGTTCGACTTGCTGGGTGCCTTGCAGGAAGTCAGCATTCGCGTTGTTTCATGGGCAATGAAACTGGCACCACTGGCCGTTTTTGGGCTGATCACAAAACTGGTTGCCAATCTGGGTATCGAGGTTTTAACAGGGATGTTTATCTATGTTTTAACCGTTGTTATCGGTTTATTGGTGATGGCTGGCTTCTACAGTGTTGTTATTGTTTTTATTGCCCGACGCTCTATTCGCGACTTTTTCCGGAAAACACGCGAGCTACTCTTGCTCGCCTTTTCGACAAGCAGTTCTGCAGCGGTAATGCCACTTACCTTGCAGACCACAGAAAACACGCTGCAGATCAGGCCGGAAATAGCACGCTTTCTGGTACCCCTGGGAGCAACCATCAACATGACGGGCACCGCACTCTATCAAGGGGCGGCAACGGTCTTTCTCGCCCAGGTTTTCAATGTCGAGCTCGGCATCTCCAACTATGTTTTTATCGTCACCATGGCGGTCGCGGCATCGATAGGCTCACCCGCCACACCGGGTGCCGGCATTGTGATTCTGAGCATGGTGCTCGAAGGGGTGGGCATTCCTGCCGCCGGCATAGCGCTTCTTCTCGGTGTCGACCGCATACTCGATATGTGCAGAACATCGGTAAATGTGCTCGGTGATGTCACAGCCTGCCTGATTACCGAAAAACTCTTACCCGAATAAATCCCTTGCAACACCAGTCTGTAAGCCTGGTATAAATTCCTGCATCATCTTGTCTGGATTTTGCATTGAAAATCCGACACCATTGCGGCTTTATTCCAGCGATTGGCCCCAATGACAGAATCGACGATAACCCCGCATTTCAGGCCTGCCCACATCGGGGATGTCGATGCGCTTTTTGCCCTTGAGGAAGCCAGCTTCAGCAATGACAAACTGAGTCGACGCCGCTTTCAGCACTGGGTCAATGCCGTAAACGGCGTGCTGCTTCTCGCTGAAGACGATCGGGGCTTGCTCGCTTACGGGCTCGTCCTGCTGCACAAGGGCACCCGTCTTGCCCGCCTTTATTCCCTTGCGGTGGCACAGCGATCCCGCGGTATGGGGCTGGGTCGCAGTCTACTCGAAAAACTCGAACAGGCTGCTGCCGCAAAAGGTCGTTTATATATGCGACTGGAAGTGGAAAAGAACAATACCGCTGCCATCTGCCTGTATGAACGAATGGGTTACCAGACTTTTGGCGAATACAGCGATTACTACGAAGATCATGGCGATGCTCTGCGCATGCAAAAACGCATTCGCTTCGCCAGCCGGAACAGTTTTTTTCAGGCTGTCAACTGGTATCAACAGACAACCGACTTCACTTGCGGCCCGGCCGCACTGATGATGGCCATGAACAGCATCGATAAAAAACTGAAACCGGATCAACTGACCGAGCTGGATATCTGGCGCGAATCAACAACCATTTTCATGACATCCGGTCATGGTGGCTGCCACCCTGTTGGCCTTGCCCTGGCCGCTTCGCGCCGGGGTTTCAGTGCCAGTGTCTACCTGAACACCGATAAACCTCTGTTTACCGACAGCGTGCGATCACAACACAAAAAAGACATCATGCGCACTGTTGACCGGCAATTCCACGCAAAGGCAAAACGGGAAAAGGTCAGCATTTACCATCGGGAAGTCACACAACAACAGATCGAGGCCTGGCTACAGAAAGGGCACTCTGTAATCATTTTGATAAGCACATACCGGCTCGACGGGCGAAAGGCGCCACATTGGGTTACGGTAACATCGATTGACGATACCTGCCTGTATGTACACGACCCGGATCTGGATGAGAAAAACCAGGTGCCACTGGATTGTCAGCATATACCCATTGCCCGCGATGACTTTGCAAAAATGTCGGCATTTGGCAGCCAGCGTCTGCGCACAGCTATTGTCATCCGCAAAAAGGCAGCCGCAAAAAATATCAGCAAGCCCTGATATCAACGCCCGCGTTTTTCCAGACGCATGGCAAATTCGGACATAATCTGCATATACAGCTCGTTGCCGAGATAAGCATCTTCCACCTTGTGCTCGATACTCGGGTTATCATTTACCTCGATAACATAGGCCTGCTTGTCCTGCTGTTTGATATCTACCCCATACAAACCGTTGCCAACCATTCTTGCGGCCTTCAGCGCAGCATCGAGCACCTTGCGGGGGGCCTCGAAAGTCGGCAGTGTTTCATAACCACCCGAGTGATGACTTTTGGACGCATGGTTATAAATCTGCCAATGATTTCTCGCCATATGATAGCGGCAGGCATAAAGCGGCCGCCCGTTGAGCACGCCAATTCGCCAGTCGAATTCAGTATAAAGATACTCCTGAATTAACAAAATCGTACTGTCTTTCATAAAACGGGTGAGCGTGTCCTTAAGTTCAGCCCGATTGGCTGCCTTGAAAACACCTTTTGAAAAAGAGCTTTCGGGAATCTTGATCACCACAGGATAATTGAAACGGTGTTCAATATTGTCGATTTCCTGATCACTGTCACTCATTGCAAACCAGGTAGGCAATGAAGGCACCCCGTTGTAGGTAAACGCGTCGTGAAGGAAAACCTTGTTGCAGCAACGCAGAATGGAAGATGGATCGTCAATAACGATCAGGCCTTCCCGCTCTGCCTCTGAAGCCAGCTGATAGGTGCGGTGATTGATTGCTGTCGTTTCACGAATAAACAGGGCATCGTACTGGGCAATTTCGCCTTTCTGTGGTGAAGATATAACTTCCGCGTGAATGCCCACTTTCGCTGCCGCTTTCACAAAACGATTAATCGCACCTTCATCACTCGGCGGATGGCTTTCTTCAGGATCGACAAGAATGGCCATATCCCATCGTGCGCGTTTTTTCGAGGTTGGCTGGCGCCACACCGACTCGATAAAAACCTGCAAACGATCCATACACGCGGCCTTTTCGTCTGCTGACAGATCCCGCCAGGCAATCCGCTTCAACGAAACATGCCAGCCATCGGCCTTGTGCAGAAAAATCATTTCCAGCAAGGGTGATGGGTAGCGCTCAAAGAACTGCCTGGCAATTTTCTGCCATTTTGGATCAGCGACCCAACCGAAAAAAACCACCATTCTCAACGGCCCTTCACCCATTTCAGTTAACTTGGCAGGCAGGCGAAAACCAAGGCTGTTCTCCAGATTGACTTCAAAGCCTCGCAACGCATTGATCGTACGAACCGATGGTAATACCTTGTGCTTGCGAGCCTCTGCCAGCAGCGAGCAGTAATACCCCTTGCTCAGATAATGCTCTGTATCACAAAGGTTAACGATGCGGGTTTTTGCTTCATTTTTTTTGGGGTAATCCGCAATATATTGCTGGAAACCGATTACGGTCAAACCTTCTGCTTCCAGATCCAGGTCTTCGTCATCAACAATAAGCAGGGTTTTATACATGGCGCATAACCTCAGAAAATCAGGACAAGCCGGCCAATGCAGCCAGCGTTTCAATAAAAGCCTTGACCGAAGCCAGGGGGGCAGATTCCTCCATGGTATGATAACCGGAAGTCGGAATTTGAAGGGTTGTGCCCACTACCAGCCCTTGTGAAGCCGAAATGATTCGGCCCATTTCCGTAGAACCCAATGACTGGAGGTCCTCACCTTTTTCGGCATTGCGACGATTGAGCTCCTCGACATAAATATCCTTGTAAAGTGTCCTGAAACCTTTTTGTCGGCACAGCGCTTCAAGACGGTCTGTCAACACAGGGTTAAATGACGCATTGGCATCCTTGTTGCGCAATACAAGATGATGTTCGCTGGCAATATCAAAAGCGGGAAAAGGGCTGGTATCAACCACGACCAGCTGGTTTGTTGAACCACCGAACCGCCTGAACCACTCCAGTAAATAGCGCCAGCTTTTCCCCGCTTCTTCCTGGGCAGTAAAAAACAGCGTTCCCTGAAAACCCAGCTCAAACAGGTAAACCAGTACGGCCGCAGTCAGCACATTATCCAACTGCCCTACCAGTGCCCTGTCGGTTACCTGAAGCTGATCGGTGAAAGCGACCGGTGTGCCGGCCACCAGATGATCGAGTCCTTCCAGTTCAAAAATCAGGTTATTCCGGAATTCGCAGATGCTGCTATTGCTGATTTTACCCTGTCCGCGATAAGCACCCGACCATGGCTCATAAGCATAAACACGGGTATTCTGGAATCGCCCGACCACTTTTTTCATCAGCTGCTCACCGACCGAATTGCCAAGCAGGTCGGAACGGGCTCCGGCAACAAAGGCAGCATACTGGAATTCATTCGGGCCGGTGCAAATCAAGCCATGCCTGTCGATATGTGCCGACAACATAAGGCTTTTCGGTTCATTGCCCTGTGCCACCAACAGACCTTCATACCAGGTAACATGCGCCCCTCTCTCTTCCAGTTCTCGCTGCAGGACACGAAAAAACGAGTGCTCGGCACCCACTACAGAAGGGTGGCGAATCAACAGCGACAACAAGCGGATAAACGGTTCGGGTAACACAAGGGTATCTGAAGGAAGCATGTTCATCATCGGCAGCCATATCCAAACCTGTTGGAGATGGCTTGCCTCATCAGAAAAGGGCTGATGTTATGGGCTGGCCAACAGGCGAAAATAAAAAACGCTTAATAGCAATTTTGAAAAACGCTTGCAAGCGTTTTTTCAACAGGCGCTATGCTAACATCAGGTTTCAAAACAGTTTCCGTTTTATGCGGCTACATCACTGCAGGGCAAACCAACAGAAAATGCCAGACAATCCGCTTGACAGTTTCCTTCAGACACATCAGCTGCACAGAACCTATT
>JAGRJA010000261.1 GCA_020443005.1 Pseudomonadales bacterium | reverse complement strand
TACCCAATCAAAAAAAGAGACGGGAAAATTAACCAATGATGGTGTTTTAAGCTCAGGAATGTTTGTTTTATCAAATACGATTAATGCAGGTTTAAGTGGTTCGGTTGAAGAAGGCATTGCATCTGAGCAGGTAAATGGTGAGTTTTTCATTAAAAGAATATCTTGTTGTGAAAGCAAGGAAGAGCGGGATCAGGTTGAAAAAGAGCGTAAGTCTTATGAAGACAGACAACGAACTGAACGAACACGAAGGGAAACGGAAAATAGAACATTGATTGAGAATGTGTGTAAGTGTATTACAGCGGGCTTTACAGTTGTTGGTGTAGTATATTTTTTGACCAAAGAATAATGTCTCATGTTATTAGGCTTACCTGAAAAAAAGGTCTAACCGTTTTCTCAGAATCAGTTTTAAAAAAGAAAAGAAGGTGCGGGGGTTTCGGTGATGTTGCTGTTGAGAAGCACTGCGGTTGTAATAATTTACCGGGATTTCAATAACGCGCTGTCGTTGTTCGATCAGTTCAATCATCATCTCGGCAGAGTAGGCTGGACCTTTTTCATGGAGATTTTTTTCGATGAGCTGGAAAGAAGTGCGCCAGATAGCTCGAAAGGTACAACCGGCATCGGTGAAGCGACACTCGCGATTCCACCAAAGCAACTCCATTAAATAACCGAGAAAAGCATGCGCGATGCGCACAATACCTTGCATGCTGGAACCCTGTTCTATCAACTGCCGGGTGGTGCGTGTTCCTATCACCATGTCAGCTTCCGGCAGATAGCTTAATAATTTGCTGATATCACGATTTGAAAAGGAATAATCAGCTTCGGTGATAATAAAAATATCGCCCTCAAGCTGTTTTAGGGCATGGTGAATTTTTTCACCATAGCCGTTAATATCTGCTGAACAACGGATTATTCTGAGTAAAGGAAGGTTATCGTTTTCACCTTCCTTATAGCTGTGTGTCTTGCCGAGAACCAATACCATTTCATGGAAGATGCCGAGCTCACGATAGCGGCTTAACGTGAAAGCAATATTTTTCTCATCACCTTCGGCATAAATTAAAAGAGAGATTTTCTGGTGAGAAAAGTTCTTTATGCGGTCGTGATATTTTGCCAGATGTAACGAGTCCCTGTCGTTAATGTTGATGTAGGTACCAATGAGTGGAAAGTAACCCACAATTTTTTGTTGCCCGATTTGTGTGTCTATAAAATCGACAAACTCAATATAACCAAAGTTATTGTCAGCAAAAGCAAGTTCAAGGTCGACAAAGAATTCGGGGCTCAAAATAAAAGTGCCGCTACCCATAATATCGTTGGTCAGGGTTTTTGGTTTTTCATGAAGAGCATTGATTCGGTTTCCCTGATATTCGATGGCATAGTTTTTCTGTATCAGGTTTTCATCTTCTACTTGTAGCCCTGCACAACTGGCGTAGTATTGTTCGTAGGGAAAAGAGCTTGCCAGTTCGCTATGGTTTGAGTGTATGTAACACTCGTCGCATAGCATGACACAGCAAAAACCCTCAAAGCGTTTTGCTGATAACGCGATTGACCAGGCTAGCCCGCGTTCAAGGTTGTTGTTTTCGATGTAGTGAAGACGAACGCCAAACTTTTGACCATCTCCCAGTGTTTCCCGAATGCTGTCACCAAGGTAGCCGAGAACAATGACGATATCCGAGATGCCCATATCGTCACGCATGATGTCGATAATTCTAACGATGGTAGGTTTGCCATTGATGTCCAGCAAACCTTTATGAACCTCCCGTGTATAGGGGCGGGCTCGTTGACCTTTACCCGCTGCCGGTATTAACCCCCAAAGCCTTTTATTATTTTTCATTTTTTGCTTTCGGGTTTTGAAGGTAAAAGCAGACAAGGAAAAAAAGAAACTTGCCCAGTTCAGAGACATGTTGCATTTTGGAAATGCCGGTAGAGCGGGGAACAAAATCCACCGGTATCTCCTGTATACGATAACCCTTTTGCGCAAGACGGGCAGAAAGCTCCAGCACATGCTCAAAACCTGTCTGTTTGAGTGCGAGGCTGTCAAGCGCACTGCGCTTCAGGGCTTTACAGCCGGTATAAAGGTCTGTTGTTGACTGTTTGAACAACATGTTAAAGAGGGCAGAGATCAGATAATTCCCCAGCCACTTCATGTAAGGCATTCCTGCAGCTTTGGCACTTTTCTTGTTTTTAAGTCGGCTGGCGTGCACAACTGCATTTTTATTCAGATTCTCAAGTAAGGCTGGTATACATTCCGGCGGGAACTCACAGTCGGCATCAATGATGATAATATTTTCGTTGCCTGACTGTGCAATACCATCGAGAATTGAGCCGCCATAACCTTCATTTTTTTTGTGTCTGATCAGTGTAACACCTTCAAAAGTTTCCATGATCTTGCAGGAGTCGTCTTCTGAGTTGTTATCGATAAAGATCAGGTTAAGCTCGATACCAAGCGCCTTCACGCGCCGGTAAAAAGTTTCAAGGCATTCGGCTTCGTTATAAACAGGTACGATGACATCGGCGAGCGGGCGGTTATTCAATGGCCATCTTCCTTCTTTTCGGTGTTGAGCTTGAGGGTTTGCAGGCCTTCTTTCAAACGATAAAGATGACCTTGCAAGCGTGGTCCTTTATGTTGGGCGACACCAATCGCGAGAACATCAATCACAGTAAGGTGAGCGATACGGGAAGACAAGGCCGTGTAGATTTCAAACTCCTCTTCGACATCAATGCAAATAGGAATGGTGGCTGCCTCGCTGACAGGCGTGCCACTGGGTGCAAGGCCGATAACAATACCTTCAGCCTCCTTGACCAACTCCATGGTTTCCACCAGTGAGCGGGTGCGGCCAGATTGAGAAATAGCCACGACAACATCACCCGGACTTAGCGACATGGCAGACATTTTCTGGATATGGGAGTCGGAGTAGGCCGCAGTGGCCAGTTGAAGGCGAAAGAACTTGTGTTGTGCGTCTGCAGCGACAGCAGCCGATGCGCCAAAACCGTAAAACTCTACCCGATTTGCGCTGCACAGTGCGTCGATGGCCTGGCTGATTGCGACCGGATTTAATTTGTCGCGGACATTCAGCAGTGTATCAACCGTTGCATCAAAGACTTTGTGGCTGAAATCTTCAACAGAGTCGGAGTCTTTCACGGCCACCTGACCAAAACTGGGGCTGGCGGCCAATTGTTGTGCGAGATTGAGTTTGAAATCCTGAAAGCCTTCACAGCCAATAGCCCTGCAGAAACGCACAACGGTTGGCTCGCTAACCCCGGCCTGTGAAGCCAGATCAACAATTCTCATGTTAATAATGGCTTTTGGATTGTTGAGCACAAACTCGGCAACCTTGCGTTCGGACTTTCTGAGGTCCTTGCTGGTATCCTGGATTTTCTGGGTCAGTTCAGCGGGTTTCAATGGAATTACCTGAGTAAAAACAAAATAATAAAGCGAAAGAGGCCGGTAGGCAAAATTCATCGAAGCATAGCACTTTGGAAGAAATGAATCAGGTAGAATGTGCCAATGGATATTTCAACAATACTAGACCCGCTAAATACCCGCCAAAGGGAAGCAGTGAGTGCCGATGCAGAAAACATTCTGGTTTTAGCCGGAGCCGGCAGCGGCAAGACGCGTGTATTGATTCACCGTATTGCCTGGCTGATAAAAGTTGAAAACCAGCAGCCTCACAATATTCTTGCTGTCACTTTTACGAACAAGGCGGCAAAGGAGATGCGTAACCGGCTTGAGGAAATGTTGTTTCTACCGGCCCGTTCGTTATGGGTAGGCACTTTTCATGGTTTGGCACATCGCCTGTTAAAAGCACATTGGCGGGAGGCAGGCCTGAATGAAGATTTTCAGATTCTCGACAGCGATGACCAGTTGCGCCTGATCAAGCGCCTCTTGAAAGAGCGCGATCTTGATGAGAGCCGTTGGCAGCCTCGTCAGGTGCAATGGTTCATCAACGGCCAGAAAGATGAGGGCCAAAGAGCTGAGTACATGCAGAAGACCGGCGATCGCTATCAGGATAC
>JAGRJA010000260.1 GCA_020443005.1 Pseudomonadales bacterium | reverse complement strand
CGCTTTGTTGAAACGCCTTTCCAATCGTTTCGTCGAGACAGGGCTGGTTTTTTATGCCCTTATAGCGATGGGTGTTGTTTTATCCACTTTCTGGTTTATTTCGATCAATCATACAGTTGGCCCGTTCAAGGATATGTGGATAGCCATGGAGTTTATTCGCAGTATTTTTGAAGGTAACGGGCATTTCCTGGATGCGTTTGCCTTCCACGGTGGCGCTCACCGTCTTGCTTTCCCCAAGTTGTTATTTCTGGTTGAGTATGGAGTTTTCAAGGGCACCAATATTTTTCTGATAGCCGTGTCTGTTGTAACCCAGTGCACAGTGCTGTTGTTGTTTACAGGGATGTCGCTCAAGGGCAATTTTGCCAGTCGCAGACAATGTTTTTTTCTGTTCTGTATGGCCGTTATTTTCCTGTTCAATGCAACCCAGCTCGAAAACTTCATTTACACTTTTGACACCCAGTGGTTTCTGACCTGTGGCTTTGCCGTGCTCGCAATCGCTTTTTTTGTTTATTATCAGCAAGGCGTACAGAGGGGGCGGGGTTCATTGGCAAGCCTGTTGCTGGCATTCACCGCTGCCACGCTTTCTGCGCTGTCTTCGTTTTCCGGTCTTTGTTGCTGGCTGGTACTCCTGTTAATGGCATTGATATTCCGCTTGCCTGCACGGCAGGTTTTTACAGTGCTGCTGGGTTGCGTGCTCTTTTTAATGGCCTACCTCAATGGCTTTTTTTCCCAGCCCGAGCCGGAGGTTAACCCTGCGAATATCCCGTCCGATTTTGTTTTCAATGTCTGGGAGCATGTGATTTTTCGCTATTTCCGATGGATTGGCCTCTATTTCGGTTCCCCCTTGAGTCGGGAGAATTTTATTGCCGGTAGTATTTTTGCCTACTCGGCCATATTTTTTCTGGCGACAGTGCTTGCGCTGGTTGTTGTCAAGAGATGTCGATTGAATTTCTTCCAGCAATTCTGTCTGGGAATTGCACTGTTTGGTTTGGGAGTGGGTTTGGCAACGGGTCTGGGACGCCTGATATTTGTGAATATTGCAGATGAAGACCGGTTTCAGACTGTCACATTGACTTTTTGGCTGGGGGTATACGGGTTGGCATTTTCACTGGCCAGCGCAGCCGGTAAGCAAAAATGGCCTCAGTACATTGTAACGCTCTTGATTTTATTCTGGTCGGTGATTGTTTTACCAAGGGCCGGTTACAAGGATGCGCTTGCCCATACAGAATGGTTTGACCGTGTTAGGCACGGCAACCTCGCACTTGCAGTCGGACAACCCGAGTTTCATGCAATAAAGTGGAGTTTGATACTGGGTGACAAGAACAAAAGAATCAATAGGCCTGCCATGCATGCAGACATTCTCAAGAGGGAAGGCTGGGCTATTTTTTCCGATCCTCTGGCAGGCATGTTTGGTATGACAATCAGCACCGGTTCTGTAGATGCCGATCGCTGTGTCGGAACGATCGGGTACAGTAAGCCGCTGGGGCCGGGTTACAGCGGATTTGTGGTGTATGGTCGCGCCTGGGACAGTAGAGAGGCTGAGGCGGTCAGAGAGATTATTCTGATCGATGACAATGAAATGGTTGTTGGACTTGCCAAAGTGTTGAGGCCAAAAGGGTATGTCGGGGCTTTGTCATTGCTGGAGCAGGAAGATGCAAGATGGCAGGGGTATGTCAATGTGCCAATGGCTTATTCCGGGAAAATACAGGCACTTGGTATTGTGTCTGGCGGGCAATTTTGTAAACTGGGCAAGGCGCGGGTTTTATCCAGGCCTGAGACTTAGCTGCAGGCTTTATTCTTAGAAGGGGTGTTCATGTTTGATTATATCGTTATTGGTGCCGGTTCGGCAGGTTGTGTACTGGCGGCGAGATTATCGGAAGACCCGTCAAACAAGGTTCTTCTGCTTGAAGCGGGCCCTAACGACAAGCACCCCATGATTCATATGCCGGGTGGTGCAGCAGAAGTGTTGAAAAGCAAGACGCTGAATTGGCAAAACTATTCGGTACCGCAAAAAAATCTCAACAACCGAAGGCTTTATGTGCCGCGCGGAAAGATGCTCGGGGGGTCCAGCAGTATAAACGGAATGGTCTACATTCGAGGGCATGCCTCGGATTATGACGACTGGGCAGAAGCTGGCAACACGGGCTGGGCTTATAAGGATGTGTTGCCCTATTTTAAAAAATCCGAAAACAATGTGCGTGGTGCCAATGATTTTCACGGTGTGGGCGGCGGCCTGAATGTTATTGATGCACCTTCGCAAAATATTCTGTTTGATCGTTTCATTGAGGCAGGTGTTGAGTTGGGACATCCGCGCTGTGACGATTTTAATGGTGCAGATCAGGAGGGTTTTGGCCGGTTTCAGGCAACTATTCGCAATGGCCGTCGTTGTAGCAGCGCTGTCGCTTTTCTGACTCCCCAAGTGCGGAAGCGCCCGAACCTGACCATTCTGCCCGGTGCCCATGTAAAACAGATTATTATCAATACCGACAAGGTTATTGGTGTCGAATACCTGCAGGGTCGAAAGCTGGAAAGAGCAATGGTCAGCAAGGAAGTGGTGGTTTCTGCGGGCGCGATCAAATCGCCACAGATACTGCAGTTGTCGGGAGTCGGGCATGCTGAGGATCTCAAGAAGGCCGGCGTTGTTCTCAAGGTGGAATTGCCGGGTGTAGGGCGCAACCTTCAGGAACATCTTGATGTCGTCCTTAATTACACTTGTACACAACCGATAACCTTGAATGGACCGGCAACCAAGTTGCATTTGCAGGCTAAAACAGCCATGGATTATTTTCTTTTCAACAAGGGTATTGCTACTTGCAACCAGATTGAAGGTGGTGCTTTTGTGAAATCCAGCCCTGAGCTGTCGCGACCTGATATACAAATGCATTTTGTGCCTGTTCTGATGACAGGCCTGATTGACCCTGTACCGAAGCAGGATGGCGTTACCGTCCATGCTTGCAAGTTGAGACCGGAAAGCAGCGGGACAATTATGATTACATCATCAGATCCGAAGGATGAGCCCTTAATCGATTTTAATTTCTGTTCTACAGAAGGTGATTGGCAAACATTGATTAAATGTTATGAATTATGCCGTGATTTGATGGCGGCAAAAGCCTGGGGTGATCTTATCGGTGGCAGTTGGCGGCCCGATCATGAATTGCACAAGGAAGAGGATATTCGTGAGTTTATTCGCAATCATGCTGATACGGTTTACCATCCGGTAGGTACCTGCAAAATGGGTTCTGGAGAAGATGCTGTTGTCGATCATGAGCTGAAAGTCAGGGGTGTACAGGGGCTTCGTGTGGCCGATGCATCAATTATTCCGAAACTTATCGGTGGCAACACCAACGCACCCGCAATCATGATTGGTGAAAAATGTGCCGACATGATGCTGAACCATTGATTGCCGGCAAAACCCTTGAGGCAATTTCAACCAGGAGCCGAGAGCTTACCGTTCTGCCTGTGGTGAGGCATTCAAAAGTGCCGAAGGCCTGGTTTTTTAAAGCGTATTTGAAATGGCAGAAATTTCTGTCATTTTTGAAGGGGTTTTTCACCACTTGTTATCAGGCTTTATTCTGTGGAAGAAGGGGGCAACCTAGTCTGCAGTCACAATCTGCTGCCTGATGGTTTCAGGGTCGATATTCAGGCCTTTGATTATCGTATTGATAAACAGGCCCTCCGCTTCAGTCACGACGGTTTCCCCGTTATAGCATGCGCCTTTTATAAACAGCTTTTTTCCTTCAATCCTGTCGATCCAGGCTTCGAAGCGCAGTTCGGTGTTGAGTGGGCTGGGGTTTCGGTACGCTATGTTCAGGTAGGCCGTAGGTCCTCTGGCATTGGCAAGCATATTGGCCAATGCCATCACATGATCCCAGGTCAGTGCAATAATGCCACCATGAACACAGTCGGGCGGGCCTTCATAAATATCCCCGAAATTGACAGTGCCAATGGCCTTGTCCTGTGTCAGTACAAGATGCATGGGAGGGGCGATCGGGTTTGCCCTGCCGACAACAGGGCTGTAAGGGGATGACCAGGCAACATCCTCCGGTTTGAAAATGGCGTTGTGGGCTGCGAGTGGCCGCAATGAGGCGTGTTTTTTCATGGAGAGATCCAGTTTTTCGGCCTGATCTGCCAGATCCTGTAATTCTTTCAGGGGTGCGTTGAGCTTGACGCAGCTATCCATCATGCCGCGAAGGGCATTGGTCAGCCGGATCAGTTCGGCTTCCTGTTCATGGGTGAATCCAGGATCCCCGGAGAAATAGTTTTCCAGTGGCATGGTGCAAGCGCTCCCAAAATGAAAATGACTATAGAGGTGAAAAGGGTTTGCTGACATCCGTATATGCCGGATAGGCAGCTTTTGATAGGGGCACAGTGTGCCAACATCATGTAAACTCCCTGTTTTTTGTAACGGAAGGGCAGGTGTCTGTTTGCAGGTAGTGGCGGCAGGGCCTGAGTGATATTCTGCCTTTCGG
>JAGRJA010000259.1 GCA_020443005.1 Pseudomonadales bacterium | reverse complement strand
TGCCTATTATTACAGTGACGGCATTATGAAAGCTGAGAACCTCGTCGAGTTTCTTATCGGGGCCGCATTAAAAGACAATCAGGATGACCGGCGCAGGATGAAACACTATTTTGAAACCGAAGTTTCAATCAAAAAAGGCTTACAATGGTCAACTGTCTTCGCTTGCCGTGACCTTCTGTAAAACGCTGAATCAGCCCTGACACCCCCCCTGCTCTGACGCAGAAAGAAATGTTCCGCGATTCTAGGAATTGCGCTGGAATTTCAGCATAATGCCTGCCATGAAACGACCCGTATGGCTTTTTAGCATGGACTCCGAGCAATTTTTCGCACCGCCGACAACGACGGGTGCGTTGGTTGCCTGCTATCTAAAATACGGCAAGAATGTCGATCAGCATCATTTCCAAACCCTTCACTTCCAGCATACTGAAGACATCGAGAAATGGAAAAAACAGTGGCTGGAGACTGAAGAGCAATCAGCCTTCAAGGCACTTGAAAACAAACTCAGGCCCGTCATTGCCTTCAGTTTCTATACATGGAATGCAGCCCCTTTTCTGGATCTGCTGACTTTTCTCAAAAAGCGTTGCCCTGAATTACTGGCTATTGCCGGCGGCCCCCATGTCCAACAGGCTGAAGACTATCTGCTCGATGACCCCATGGACATTATCGTTCTTGGTGAAGGGGAATTTACTTTTTGCGAACTGCTTGATGCCGAAGAACCTTGCAACCCGGACATTCCGGGTATTGCCTATCTCGACAAAACAAAAGCACTTCACAAAACCGCAGCTCGCAAACGAACTGTACAGCTCGACGACCTGCCCTCCGCACTAACGGTTATTCCTCTCACTACCCCGGACGGCGCCCCACTGTACACATCCATAGCCTATGAAACGACGCGTGGATGCCCTTTTACCTGTGCATTTTGCGAGTGGGGCACAGGAGCGATTGGCACAAAAATGCTGCAATTTTCTCTCGATCGAATCCGCTCAGATCTTGCGCTGATAACACAGGCCGGTATAAAGGATATCTGGTTTGCCGATTCAAATTTTGGCGCCCTCAAGGAGGACCTTGAAAAGACACGACTGATTATCGAGCTAAAAAATAAAACGGGGCTGCCTTCAAGTTTTGCCACTTCGTGGTCAAAAAATCACAGCCCAAGAGTGCAGGAAATTGTCAGGCTCCTGCACCACCATCAATTGCTGCCCCATTATCAACTGGCATTACAAACCCTGACACCTGAAGCCTTAAAATTGAGTAACAGGCAAAACATGCAGGCAAACAAATTTGAACCAATTGCCAAACAAATGTCGGCAGAAGGTATTCCGATCGCTGCAGAACTTATCTGGGGTTTACCCGGAGACAATCTTAAGGATTTTCAGCAAAATCTTGATTACCTGCTCTCGATTTTCCCCAATATCAATATTTTTGGATATACGCTTTTACCAGGCACAGAATTTTATAAAAAACGGCAGGAATACAAGATCAAAAGTATTCCTGTTGCCGGGTATGGGAAGGCACTGGGCGAATATGTGGTTGCTTGTCATACCTATAGCGAGGAGGAGGGTTACGCCGGATATTATCTGATCACCGCCCATATTCTTTTTGTACACGGTTACATTCTGCCTTTGACAACACGATATATTGCCCTCAGTGGCTGGACATCAATCTCCGGATTGCTGTGTTTTCTGCTGACAAAAATCATCGAACAATGCCACAACCGCTTGCCTCACCTTGATTTCACCGACTATATTCATGTCTATGAAAACCGTAACGACCTTTATCTACACATACTTGAAGAACCTGACGCCTGCTTTTCCATACTCAAATCGGCAACCGAAGAATATCTCAAAAAAGAAGGCCTCCCTGTCAAGGAAATCACCCGACTACATATCGTTATGGAAATTGACCGCCTTTTATGCCCACGCGTTGATAAACAAACAATAACTTGCGACACACTCTTTGACTTTAGTGCAATCATGCAGCCACTTTCCGAAATGCGATTGCCGGATGGCAGTGTTTTCAGCAACGCACCACATAGGGTGACAATAGAACACAGCGGTGGTCTTGGTACTTTCCTCAAAGATGCCGATGGAGGAAGCTGGATAAAAGGCCGGTTGACAGAAAATAAACCCCTGATAGAGAACACCAGCAAACTTATCGCCAGCTCTTCATTGCTTTAATCCGTTCGCACACGCTATTGAATCCAGCAACTGGCATATTTGCCGGAGATATCTAAACTATTTATGTATTGAGCACGAGGTGCTGCTAGGATAACATTCACACCTCCCGAAAACGGCCCCATGCAGCGAAAATATGTCTGATTACACAGAGTTTCTTTTAATTTTTATCAGCGCTGTTCTTGTGAACAATTTTGTACTTGTACAATTTTTAGGGCTTTGTCCGTTTATGGGTGTTTCCAATAAACTGGAAACCGCTATCGGCATGGGCGGAGCGACAACATTTGTACTTACACTCACTGCGATGAGTGCCCATCTTGTCCACGCATGGGTTTTAACGCCACTGGGGCTTGAATATCTGGAGACTATCACCTTTATTGTGGTTATTGCCGTTGTCGTTCAGTTTGCCAAAATGTTTATTGAAAAAGCCAGTCCGTTACTCTATCGCGTACTGGGTGTCTATCTTCCTTTAATCACCAGTAATTGTGCTGTGCTCGGGCTTGCCTTACAAAACACGGCCAAGTCGCACGATTTCGTTCAGTCTACTGTTTATGGTTTTGGTGCTGCGATAGGTTTCTCCATTGCCCTTGTGCTCTTTTCGGCCATGCGTGAAAGACTGGCTTCTGCAGACATTCCTCTGCCGTTCAGGGGGGTTGCCGTAGGCATGATCACAGCAGGCCTTATGTCTCTTGCATTTATGGGCTTCGGTGGCCTTGTTTGAGTGAATGCAAATGATTGAATTTTTATTACAGCATCCCGTACTTTCAGCACTGTTGGCATTGGCAACAATTTGTGCTGCCAGCGGTGCTGTTCTTGGTTTTGCATCCGTAAAGTTCAAGGTTGAAGGTAACCCGATCGTCGATCAGATCGACGC
>JAGRJA010000258.1 GCA_020443005.1 Pseudomonadales bacterium | reverse complement strand
GTAAATCAATAGGCAATTTCCCTACGGACTGAGCTGCATCGACATGAAAAAAAGCCGGATGTTTTTGCAGGAGTGCGCCGATGGATTCTATGTCGTGAATCCCCCCCGTCTCATTATTGACGTGCATGATCGAAACCAGGCAAGTATCGTCACGCAGCGCTTCGACAACCTGATGAGGCTCTACCACACCACATTTGCCAGGCTTGAGTCTGGTAACTTTGCAGCCCAGCCGCTCCAGAAATGCACAGCTGTCCAGAACCGCTTTGTGTTCGATCGCTGAGCATATTACGTGACCAGGCTTTGCATTACCCCCCTCAACCACTCCTTTTATGGCCAAGTTGTCTGCCTCTGTAGCGCCGGAAGTCCAGACAATTTCCCGTACATCACAATTCACTGAGTCCGCCACTTTTTTGCGAGCTGCCTCAACCCTTTGTTCTGCCTTCCAACCAAAAATATGAGATCGAGATGCAGGATTACCGAAGTCGCCCGACATCATCATGCATTCCGCCATCTCTTTGAACACCAACTCGTCAACAGGTGTCGTGGCCGCATAGTCTAGATAGACAAGCGTATTAGCCATAACTGTCCGCCTAAAAAAACAAGGAAAAAGATCGTCTAATAAACACAGTACCAAATGCAGTAGCTATCTACCCGCAATTTCTTCTCGGGCTATCAGGGCTCTTTCAGAGTGGGCACCCGTGCCTTGTGGCGCGGTCAGTTTGATTTTTAAGTTCTGACGCTCAGCAATCAACTGGATATCCCTGTTTTTCATAAGATCATGCAGACTGATTGAACTGAGAAACTGATGTATTTGCTCACTAAGATCTATCCAGAGGTGGTGAGTCAAGCAGGTTTCACCCTCCTGACAGTTTCCCTTATGCTGACACCTTGTGGTGTCTATGGATTCGCTCACGGCGTCCACAACCTCAGCGATAAATATTCGATCCTCAGGACGGCCCAGCTTATAACCCCCGCCAGGCCCCCTAACACTAAGAACAAGATCCTGCTTGCGCAGCTTTGCAAACAATTGCTCCAGATAGGACAAGGAAATTCCTTGCCTTTGAGATATCTCTGCAAGGCTCACTGGCGCTTCTCTCCCATGGAGTGAAAGATCCAGCATTGCGGTGACCGCATAACGGCCTTTGGTGGTTAATTTCATAAAACGGGCGCAATCAAAAACTCTGAAGGCTGAAAATTATGTAATAACCCACCAATTCAGTCAACAATAGATTCAACTATCCACTTTTTGTACATCATTACGCTGCATAGCCTGTTTCAATTCTTCTTGATTCACCGGCTCCCCACAACAATCACTCATTCCATCAAAATCCTCTTCATTGATTGAAGGCATATGACGAAACGGATACTCCTTGTCCAGCTTTCTTAGGGTTTTGCACATATGCTCCATACGTTCGTCAACCAAATGCATGTGATCCAGCATGCTTCGAATTGCACGAGCCACAGGATCAGGCATGTCATCCCCCAATCCATAGGCATCAAATCCTATCTTCTCTTCCATTACTCGACGTTTTTCATCCTGGTCATCCTTGGGCAATATGACTCGCCCCGGAATACCCACTACAGTTGCATTCGGCGGCACTTGCTTTGTCACCACCGCATTGGACCCTATCTTGGCATGATCCCCTACATCAAATGGACCTAAAACCTTCGCACCGGCTCCGACCACAACATGATTACCCAAAGTGGGATGACGCTTACCCTTGTTCCAACTGGTGCCACCCAGAGTCACCCCTTGATAAAGGGTCACATCATCACCAATTACTGTGGTCTCACCGATCACAACCCCCATACCGTGATCAATAAAAAAACGACGACCTATCACCGCACCCGGATGAATTTCCACCC
>JAGRJA010000257.1 GCA_020443005.1 Pseudomonadales bacterium | reverse complement strand
TTGCGCAAGGCAGCAATGGGCATGACAAGCCTCGAAGAAATTAACCGTGTAACCACCTAAGGATTAATTCATGGCAACACCACAAGCTGGAAAACTGGAAATTTTTGTCTGGTCGGGCAAGGATAAAAAGGGCAACAAGATAAAGGGCGAAATCACCGGAGTTTCCCCGGCGGTAGCCAAGGCGCAACTGCGCAAACAGGGGATCAACGCGACAAGTGTTCGAAAAAAACCCAAGCCACTGTTTGGTGACGGCGGCAAGGCCATAACCCCGGCAGACATTGCTGTATTTATGCGCCAGCAAGCCACAATGATGAAAGCGGGTGTTCCACTGGTTCAATCCTTCGAACTGGTTGCAGAAGGTTGTGAAAACCCCAGAATGAAAAATATGGTTATTGATGTCAGGGATCATGTTGCTGCGGGCGGTGGTTTCGCAGATGCATTGAGAAAATACCCGAAACTCTTCGATGAACTTACCTGTAGCCTGGTAGAAGCCGGTGAAACATCCGGTGCGCTGGAAACGATGCTTGACCGTGTCGCCACCTACAAGGAAAAAACAGAGGCCTTGAAAGCCAAAATCAAGAAGGCTTTAACATACCCGATTGCCGTTATCGTGGTCGCGTTGATTGTAACAGCCATCCTGCTGATCAAGGTGGTACCCCAGTTTGCAACAACATTCTCAAGCTTTGGCGCTGACTTACCTGCGTTCACCCTCTTCGTACTCAAACTATCCAATCTGGCACAGGACTACTATTTAATCGTGTTCTTTGTCATCTGTGGCGTCGTCTTTACCTTTTCAAAGCTCAAGGAAAAATCAAAAGCCTTTGCAGATGCTGTTGATGCCGCCATGCTCAAATTCCCCATTGTCGGGGACATTATCTACAAAGCCGTCGTTGCCCGTTTCGGCAGAACTCTGGCAACAACTTTTGCGGCAGGTGTACCTCTTGTCGATGCTCTCGATTCAGTTGCCGGAGCTGCCGGCAATGCCGTTTACCGCAAAGCCATTTACAAGGTGCGCGACGAAGTCACCTCGGGCACACAAATGAATATTGCCCTCAAACAGACCGAGGTATTCCCGATACTGATGGTTCAGATGGTATTGATTGGCGAGGAATCAGGTTCTCTGGATGAAATGCTTGAAAAGGTAGCCCTGCACTACGAAGCCGAAGTGGACAATGCTGTTGACAATCTGACGGCATTGTTGGAGCCATTCATTATGGCTGTTCTGGGTGTGCTGGTGGGCGGCCTCCTGATAGCCATGTACCTGCCAATCTTCATGTTAGGTAGCGTTATATAAGCCGCTCTTTTTCATTACCATGAATGAAGAGTATCTGATGAACAACCCTCTGTTTCTGGGGGTTGTTTTTTTTGTGCTCGGCCTGATGATTGGCAGCTTCCTGAATGTGGTGATCTACCGTTTGCCAGTCATGATGAAAAACGACTGGCATGAGCAGTGTTGTGAACTGCTGTCCGTCGAAAACACACAACCGGCCAAAATGAATCTGGCTTTTCCGGCTTCCCACTGCCCCGTCTGCCAACACAACATCAAGGCATGGGAAAACATTCCCGTTATCAGTTATCTTTTCCTTGGAGGAAAATGCGCCGGCTGTAAAACACCCATTTCACTGCGCTACCCGTTTATCGAGCTTCTGACCGGCGCTCTTTCTGCCGTTGTCATCCTCCATTTCGGTTTAACTGTTCAGGGTGGGCTAGCACTGGTTCTCACCTGGTCACTCATTTGCCTGACCCTCATCGATTACGATGAAAAATTACTGCCTGATTCCATTACGCTTCCTTTGCTCTGGCTGGGTCTGCTTGCCAACCTTTTCAGCACCTACACTTCACTGGAAAATTCCGTGATTGGCGCCATGGCAGGTTACCTGTCCTTGTGGAGTGTGTTCTGGCTTTTCAAGATCGTCACCGGAAAGGATGGCATGGGTTACGGTGATTTCAAACTGTTAGCCGCGCTTGGAGCCTGGATGGGTTGGCAAATGCTGCCTTTAATTATCATTTTATCCTCGCTGGTTGGCTCTATTTTGGGCATTCTGGCTATTGCCCTCTTTCGACGGGACAGAAACAACAGCATTCCCTTTGGCCCTTTCCTTGCCATAGCGGGCTGGATAGCTTTCGTCTGGGGTGACAAACTCCTCACCCAGTACCTGCAGATTTTTTCCCAGTAATGTTTATCGTTGGCCTTACCGGAGGTATCGGCAGCGGCAAAACTGCTGTATCCGATATTTTCGAACAATGTGGTATTACCGTGGTAGATGCTGACCTCTGTTCAAGGATTGTTGTTGAAAAAGGTCGTCCGGCACTTCAGAAAATCGCGGAACATTTTGGAGAAAGCATCCTTGACGATAAAGGCAATCTGGACAGAGCACTTTTGAGAAAAAAAATTTTCTCAAACCCTGAGGAAAAAAAATGGCTCGAAAACCTGCTTCATCCGCTCATTTTTGAAGAACTTGTTTCTCAAATCAACGCATCTACGAGCCCCTACACACTTCTGGTATCGCCCCTTCTTATAGAGTCTGGCCAAAACACCATTTGTAACCGTTTGCTAGTTATCGATGTACCTGAATCAGTGCAAATCGAAAGAACACTCAGAAGAGATAATGAAACGCGAGAGCAAATTGATTCCATCATGCGTTCGCAGGCCTCAAGACAACAGCGCCTTGAAAAAGCCGATGACATAATTGAAAACACTGGTTCACTGGATATGCTAAAGTCCGCTGTGCTTGCACTGCACGAGAAATACAAGCAGCTTGCGAATACTCACAAGCTGGAGTGAATTGGCTCCAGCCTTTAAACCTGGCCTTTATCGCACTAGCCTGAGCCTGTATATTTTCACCAGAACATGTCTTTATCGACAGGAAAGCCACCGCCAGAATGATGAACACAAGCCCCAAAAAAGAAAAGCTCTCCCGACTGCTTTATTCGGGCTGGTTTCACCTTTTCATCTTTCTTGTAGCTCTGGGTTTTATGATAAAACCCCTACAAAGAGCCATTTTTGACATGGTGCTCTGGCAAAACCTGATCAATAATGTCGATCACCGCCTGACAGAAGACCCCAAAAAAAATATCAACAGTGAGGGCATTCGTTCCTACCACACCTCGGATTATTACAAGGAAGAAGACTTCAACATCATTTTTGCAGGGGATTCTTTTGCCTACGGCCTCGGCATGCCTATTGAAGGGGCACCGCCGTTTCAACTTGAAAAACAGTTACGAAATTATTTTCATCGTGAAGATATCAATGTGATCAATTTTGGCTGGTCCTCCTCTTCACCCTATCTCTCCCTCAGATTACTGCAGGATCTCGGCAAGGCCTACAAACCCGATGTTGTTATTTTTTTGCTCGACTTGACCGACTTCAAGGATGACTGGTTCTATAAAAATATCCTGCATAAAACCGGGCATTACCGGTTTCTGATTGAACACCCCTATCTCGGCTATCTTGTGAGATCGATTGCTCGCGAAACTGACAGTTTTACCGGCTGGTACCAGGAATTGATGGGGTTTCCGGATTGGAGTACTTACTTCACTGTACACCAGCCTTATGAAAAGTCTGAACCCTTCTTCAATAATGTCTATGAAAGTCTGCTTGAAATGAACAGCTTCACTGAAAACGAACTTCACGCACCGTTGTTTGTTTTTTCTGCTCCTCGACACTGGCAGTATACAGACAAAGAATCCCCCAATTCCTGGGAGGCCCATGCCTTCGTGGTCAAGGGGCCGTATGCCCTGAATAATTTCATCTGGATGGACAAGGTTTCCGCAACGGCACCTTTCCCGATGGTTTCCCTCTTGAAGGATTTTCAAAATACCGAAGTTTTTCCAACAACCTTTGAAGATGACTCACACTGGAATCAAGCCGGTGCAAATGTTGCAGCAACAGCAATTTTCCGGCACTGTCTCAAGCTTAATTGCTTCGAAAAACTTTTAAAAACCAACCCTGACCAGGAATTACAGACTGAAAAATGAAAAAATTATCCCGACTCATTTTTGTCCTTCTTCTGACCAATACTGTTTTGATGGGCTGCAGCACAGCCAAAGTTGTTTCACTCAAAACACCGGCTCAAGGTAATGCAGTAATTTATCTCTATCGACCCGAGATCGATAAACCCGGTCTTCCCCCGTTATGGCTGCAGTACCCGGAAGTGTTTATTGATGGCGAAAGTCAGGGCGTATTAAAACTGAATCACTACAAAGTCATTGAATTACCGGCGGGTAGTCACACACTTCTTTTCACCGGCCTCAGTGAAAATGCGAAATGGGATCAAAAAGATATCGAAAAAATACTCAGCCTGAAACCCGGTGAGCGCTATTTCCTGAAAC
>JAGRJA010000256.1 GCA_020443005.1 Pseudomonadales bacterium | reverse complement strand
TGTGTTGGAGAGGCGTTGGTTGGGCCGAGTCTGTTCGGGTTTTCCATGGAAGATCCAGGTGCAGCAGCTCGCATCTTTAAAGATTTTGCCAAAAGTAATACTGCTTTTGAAGTTAAGGCATTATCGGTAGGCGGTAAATTGCTCGACGCAAATCAGATTGATGCTCTGGCGAAGTTGCCTACAAGGGATGAAGCTCTTGCAAGGCTTGCTAGTGTGATGATTGCGCCTGTTACGAAGTTTGTACGCACATTGAATGATGTGCCGGGACGCGTGACAAGAGTCGTTGCTGCAGTTCGTGACCAAAAAAGAGATGCAGCCTGAATTATTTCGGGTTGTGACTAATTAGTTTTTAACCGAGTTTTTATTGGAGATCATTAAGATGGCTCTTTCTAAAGAAGATATTTTGAATGCAATTGCTGAAATGAGTGTAATGGATGTTGTTGAACTTGTTGAAGCAATGGAAGAAAAGTTTGGTGTTTCTGCTCAAGCAGCTGTAGCTGTTGCAGCAGCCCCTGCTGCAGGTGGTGATGCCGCTGGTGGCGCTGAAGAAAAAACCGAGTTTGATGTTATTCTTGCCAGTGCCGGTGAAAAGAAAGTCAATGTAATTAAAGCTGTGCGTAACTTGACCGGCCTTGGCTTGAAAGAGGCTAAGGCTCTGGTAGATGGTGCTCCTTCTCCTATCAAGGAAGCTGCATCAAAAGAAGATGCTGAGGCAGCCAAGAAGGAGCTTGAAGAAGCAGGCGCAACAGTAGAGCTCAAGTAATTAAGTTCACTTGAGTACTGCACTTTTTTGAATTGTGCATCAGGCTGGCGGGGAGTAATCCCGCCGGCCTTTTCCTGTTTGTGTATCTTGCACGCAGAACGATATTCTTGTTTTAAAGAAATTGACTGATAGCTGAGGAAAACTGATGGCCTACTCGTATACAGAGAAAAAGCGTATCCGTAAGGATTTCAGAAAGTTGCCAGATGTAATGGATGTACCATTTATGTTGGCAATCCAGATGGATTCGTATGCAAATTTTACGCAGGCAAATGTGCCATTAGAAAATCGCAGTGAAACGGGTCTTCATGCGGCCTTTAAATCTGTGTTCCCGATTGTCAGTTATTCGGGCAGTGCTGCACTTGAATATGTCGATTATATATTGGGTGAACCTGTCTTTGATGTCGCTGAATGTCAATTGCGTGGTGTGACCTATGCTTGCCCTTTGAGAGTCAAGGTCAGGCTGGTAATTTACGATAAAGAATCTTCCGTTAAAGCGATTAAAAATATTCGTGAGCAGGAAGTATACATGGGTGAAATACCCTTGATGACGGATACCGGAACCTTTGTTATCAACGGTACTGAGCGGGTTGTGGTGTCGCAGCTACATCGTTCGCCTGGTGTTTTCTTTGATCATGACAAAGGCAAGAGCCATTCATCGGGTAAACTGCTCTATAACGCAAGAGTTATCCCCTATCGTGGTTCATGGCTGGACTTTGAATTTGATCCGAAAGACCTGGTTTATGTGAGAATTGATCGAAGGAGAAAACTACCGGCAACCATTTTGCTGAGGGCACTGGGTTACAGCTCAGAAGAAATGCTCGATATGTTCTTCGAGAATGAATCTTTCTCACTGATTGGCGACGGGCTTTGCAAACTCCAGCTTGTGCCTTCTCGGTTGCGAGGAGAAGTGCTGGGGTTTGAGATTCGTGATAAGGACGGCAATGTCATTATTGAAGAAGGTCGTCGTATTACTGCACGACATGTGCGCCAGCTTGAAAAGGCCAATCTTGCTGAACTGGATGTTCCTGTGGAGTATCTCTTTGGAAAGTCGATTGCTCGGGATATTCTGGATGCCAAGACTGGTGAAATCATCGTTCCCTGCAACACGGAAATAACGGCGGGTGTAATAGAGACCCTTGAAGAAGCGGGTGTGTCTGAGTTGCAGACACTCTATACGAACGATATTGATTGCGGACCGTTTATTTCTGAAACGCTGGCAAGTGATGCCAGCACCACTCAGCTGGAGGCACTTGTTGAAATTTATCGCATGATGCGACCTGGCGAACCGCCAACCAAGGAATCGGCTGAAAATCTTTTTCATAACCTGTTTTTCTCTCCGGATCGATACGACCTGTCTGCAGTAGGTCGTATGAAGTTTAATCGGCGTTTAGGTCGAGAAGAAATTGTTGGTGAAGGAATACTGAGCAAGGAAGATATCGTTGATGTGCTTAAAGTACTGATTGATATTCGTAATGGTAAGGGAGTGGTGGACGATATCGACCACTTGGGTAACAGGCGCATCAGGTCTGTAGGTGAGATGGCTGAAAACCAGTTTCGCGTTGGTCTGGTAAGGGTTGAAAGGGCGGTTAAAGAGCGTCTTTCAATGGCTGAGTCAGAGGGCTTGATGCCACAGGATCTGATCAATGCGAAACCTGTTGCAGCCGCTATCAAGGAATTTTTTGGTTCAAGTCAGCTGTCTCAATTTATGGACCAGAATAATCCTTTGTCTGAAATTACGCACAAAAGAAGAGTTTCTGCTTTGGGGCCTGGTGGCTTGACGCGCGAGAGGGCAGGCTTCGAGGTTCGGGATGTTCATCCGACGCACTACGGTCGGGTATGCCCTATTGAAACCCCGGAAGGGCCTAATATCGGGCTGATAAACTCTCTGGCGACTTATGCCAGAACAAACGAATACGGTTTTCTGGAGTCTCCCTACAGAAAAGTTGAAGGTGGAAAGGTTACAGATAAGATTGAATATCTTTCTGCAATAAATGAAGCGGGTTATGTTATCGCACAGGCTTCTGCGACCGTTGATAAAAATGGAAAACTGGTAGATGAGTTGGTGGCTGTTCGTTACCAGAATGAATTCACAGTGAAATCGCCGGAAGATGTTCAGTATATGGATGTGTCGCCCAGACAGGTTGTGTCTGTTGCGGCATCCCTGATTCCGTTTCTTGAGCATGACGATGCAAACCGTGCATTGATGGGGTCAAATATGCAGCGCCAGGCAGTCCCGACCTTGAAGTCTGAAAAGCCTTTGGTGGGAACAGGTATTGAACGGATTGTTGCTTCGGATTCTGGAGTGTGCGTCGTCGCCAGGCGCGGTGGAGTGATTGACAGTGTAGATGCGGCACGGGTTGTTGTGCGCGTCGCTGACGATGAAGTTGAAGCCGGTGAAGCCGGTGTAGATATTTACAATCTTGTTAAATATACCCGTTCAAATCAGAATACCTGTATTAACCAGAAAACAATTGTCAAGGAAGGCGATGTCATCGCTCGCGGAGATATTTTGGCTGATGGGCCTTCTGTTGATTTGGGCGAGCTTGCGCTCGGTCAGAATATGCGCATCGCATTTATGCCGTGGAACGGATATAACTTTGAAGACTCGATTCTGGTTTCAGAAAGAGTAGTAAAGGAAGATCGATTCACGACTATTCATATTCAAGAGCTTACCTGTATTGCTCGTGATACAAAATTGGGGCCGGAGGAGATTACATCGGATATTCCTAATGTTGGCGAGAGCGCTTTAAGTAAACTTGACGAGTCTGGCATTGTTTATATTGGCGCCGAAG
>JAGRJA010000255.1 GCA_020443005.1 Pseudomonadales bacterium | reverse complement strand
TTAACTGGGTGGCTACCATGTGGAGGGGGTCAATGACTTTCGAGATTCCGATGAAGTTCGCTCTGGCTTTCGTTATCCTGTTCACCATTGGTGGCTTCTCTGGCCTGATGCTGGCAATGACTCCCATCGACTTCCAGTATCATGATACCTATTTTGTTGTTGCCCACTTCCACTATGTGCTGGTGAGTGGTGCGGTCTATGGCATCTTTGCCGGTGTGTACTACTGGCTGCCAAAGTGGACAGGTGTAATGTATAACGAGACTTTGGCAAATCTGCACTTCTGGTGTTCAACGATATTTGTGAACTTGTTGTTCTTCCCGATGCACTTTGTTGGTTTGGCCGGTATGCCAAGGCGTATACCTGATTACTCTTACCAGTTTGCCGATTTCAATTTCTGGATCAGTATCGGTGGATTCGGGTTTGGCTTGTCGCAACTTTTCCTCTTGGCGCTGTTGATTCAGGCTTGTCGCAAAAAAGGTGAAAAAGTTTCTGACAAGGTATGGGAGGGAGCAGAAGGCCTTGAGTGGACTGTGGCTTCACCGGCACCTTACCACACATTTAGTACAGCACCTGTGGTGAAGTAAATTTGGTGTGCATGTGTTGACGAATTGACCTCAGGAGAACAGCGGGAATATGACAGAAGATTCGGGTCCCGTATCTCAGAAGAACAGAAAGTTGCTTTTTGTTCTTAGCATAGTTGCTGTTCTCATGTTTGCTTTTGCCGTATTTTACATGCCAACCCTTTACAGGGTGTTTTGTGAAGTGACAGGTCTGAACGGTGGCATTGATGTCAGTTCACCTGGTGGTCGGGTAGCTGTTGAAGACTTCCAGATTGATGAGAGTGTGAAAATAGACACGAGCAGGATAATAACTGTTCAGTTTGTCTCGGATTCGGATCCAGCTCTTCCCTGGGTGATCAAGCCTGAGACCAATCAGGTAAAGGTTCATCCGGGTGAAGTGAAGAAGGTGGTATTTTTTGCGAAAAACAATTCGGGCAGGAAAATTGTGGCTCGCTCTGTACCTTCAGTAACGCCGGGGTTGGCAGCTGGGTACCTGAAAAAGACACAATGTTTCTGTTTTGATGAGATGACACTGGAGGGGTATCAGGAAGAAGATATGCCAGTGGTTTTTCACTTGCAAACAGATTTGCCCGAAGATATTTCGACTGTGACGTTGGCGTATAAATCTTTCAACATCTCAGACCCGGAAGCAGCGCAAACCGTACCAGAGCATGTGCATGAACATGAGATGTGAGACGGAATTCGGTTTGGCGGCATAAAACAATTTTTTGATAGTGGAGAAGTTCGATGTCTAAAGCGACAAGCTACTATGTTCCTCACGACAGTAAATGGCCAATTCTTGCGTCATGTTCGCTGTTATTTCTAGCCGTTGGAGCAGCCAATTTCGTCCAGCAGAGCAGTGGCTCTCCCATAGTTAACAATCAGGGGACTTTGCCTGGTGGTTTGCTGCTTGCCATTGGTCTGGGCGGTCTTTTTCTGATCCTTACCCTTTGGTGGAGAGATACTATCAAAGAAAGCCTGGCGAACATGAACAGTGTCCAGATGGATACATCTTACCGCATGGGAATGATGTGGTTTATCTTTTCTGAGGTCATGTTTTTTGCCGCCTTTTTTGGCGCCCTGTTTTATGCGCGTATTTTCGTTGTGCCCTGGTTAGGTGGTGAAGGCAAAGGCTTGTTGACAAATGAAATATTGCATCCCGGTTTTGTGGGTGAGTGGCCATTGTTGAAAACGCCGGATGGCCGTACAACCGAAGCCATGGGAGCGTGGGGTTTGCCCGCCATTAATACCGCTATACTGCTGACCAGCTCGGTTTTTTGTACCCTGGCTCATCACGCGTTGGTTGCGGGGCATCGCAGCAAGCAGATCATCTGGTTATTCCTCACCGTGGCACTCGGCTTTATATTTCTTGGCCTTCAGGCTTTGGAATATCATCATGCCTACGCTGAACTGGGGTTGACGCTTGAATCAGGTATTTATGGCTCTACCTTCTTCCTGTTAACCGGGTTTCATGGTTTCCATGTGACGATGGGCGCAACAATGTTGCTGATTATGTTGATTCGCAGTATTAAAGGGCACCTTACACCGGACAATCACTTTGCTTTTGAAGCGGCAGCCTGGTATTGGCACTTTGTGGATGTTGTCTGGGTATTTCTCTTTATCTTTGTTTACTGGTTGTAAGCAAGTTAAGGCAATAAAAAAAGCGCCTTTTGGCGCTTTTTTTCATTAAAAGATGTTTTTGGAGAAAGGTATAGAGTTGGTAATTGTTTGTTTTTATAACATCAATCTCAAGGTTTTACTCTAACTCTTCCATCCGGTGAAACTGATTTTTCGATTTCCTCAAGACTTTTTGCCGCATCATCTGTCGCTTTATGTTGTTGTTTTTCTTGTGATTTTAACAGACCTTCCTGCAAGGTGTGGGGTTCCACAACGCCCAATAATTTCAATGTGATAAGAATCAGAAAAAGTATTAGTGACAGGCCAATACGCCAGCTTAAAGATCTGGCAGTGTCTTTTGATGTGCCTTCGCTGTTGACTAGAAAGTAAAGACCTCGAAACAGGTTGTATGTTATCGAGAGTAAAAAAAGAATAACGATAGCTTTGAATATCATGTTTTTGCTTCAGTTTTATCATCGAGCCTTATTATAAAGCTATTCAGTCCTATACTCGATGGTAGAATGTTGGCGATTAAGCGGAGCTTGTTATGAAAAAAAGGATTCCGGTAGGCCGTTTGTTCTTCACTTTTTCTTTGATCCCGACATTATCCAGTCTTTTTTTTATTGTTTTATTTTGCAGGTTGGGGTTTTGGCAGTTGGAGAGGGCTGAATATAAAACCATTCTGCAAAACAAATATCTTGAAGGTGAGCATTCGGCGCCGCTATCGCTGGAAGAGGGGGGGGCTATTAATAGCGATCTCCAGCATTTTCCTGTAAGTGGAACTGGTCACTTTTTGGTCGGACGGGATGTCTATCTCGATAATCAGGTGAAGGGTGGCGTTGCCGGTTTGGATGTTCTCACCCCATTCCAGTTGCATGACGGAAGAACCTTTCTGGTTGACAGAGGGTGGATGCCTTTGGGAGCTGACCGTCAAAACTTGCCTGTTTCTCCTGCTTCTACTGAAATGGATATCCTGCTCAATGGTCGTATTTATTTCCCGGATAAAAAAAACTTCATTCTTGAGGAAGATGATTTCTCTCAGGTGAAATGGCCACTTTTGGTGCAGCGCATTGATTTATTCAACATCGGTGAAGCTCTTGGTGTAGAATTGGCGCCCTTTGTAATTCGGGCCGCGAGTGAAGTTAGAACGGAGCAGGCTGAACCGCTTCCTAAAGAGTGGGTGATGATTGTTATGGGGCCCGAAAAAAGCTTTGGCTACGCGGTGCAGTGGTTTGGTATGGCGTTTGTCCTTGGCATAATGTATTTGGTTTTCAGTTTTCGTATTTCAGGCAGCTCAGATGATTGATCCCGTCGTCGATGAAAAGGCGCAGAAAAACACTTCAAAACGCTTGAATTGGAGTTTCCTACTGATAGTGGCTGTTTTCGTTTTGCCTTTTTTCATTCTTCCATTCGTTATGCCACCTGAAACAATGAAAAAGTCAAACAAGGGTACCTTTATAGAGCCCTATGTCAGTTTTGCTGAGCTGAATCTTAAAAGCCTGCAGGGCTTTGAAGTGCAGCAATCAGCGTTATCGGATAAATGGAAGCTTGTCTACTTGATGCCATCGATTTGTGGTGAGGCCTGTAAAAATGCGTTGTTCACACTTCGTCAGGTGCCACAATCCCTCGATAGGGATGTCGGACGGGTGGAGTCCATGGTTGTGATGTCGGGGGAAGGCAACTCATCCGAGTTACTGAGCTTGCTTGAATATCAGTTTCCATCCCTGATGGTTTTTTATGCTGATGGTGGGGATATTGTTCGGGCCTTTGCTCAATCCATTCCTGAAGAAAATATTGTGGATGCGGGGTATATTTTCCTGATGAGCCCCGATGGTTATATTTTTATGCGTTATGATTCCTATGCCGATGAGCAGGAGTCAATCATGAAAGCCAAGGATATACGAAAAGACCTCAAAACGACCCTTAAGGGCGAGTTGAAAAAATAGCGGAGTTCACAGGTGACAGACAGCAGCTCCAAAACAGCAGGATGGCAGGATTATCTTGAGTTAACCAAGCCCAAAGTCGTTCTGCTTCTGATGGTAACAGCTATTGCGGGTATGTTTCTTGCTACCAATCCTGCCGGTATGGTGCCAATTGATATTCTTATCTATGCAAGTGTCGGCTTGTCTCTTGCGATGGGGGCTTCTGCTGTAGTGAATCATGTTGTTGACCAGCGAATTGACATGCTCATGGCCAGAACCCATAACAGGCCAGTGGCCAGTGGTAAAATCAAGCCGTTGCCTGCTTTGCTCTTTGCTGTTGTTCTTACAGCCAGTTCATTGACGATTCTTGATTTTTTTGTGAATCGTATTACTGCTGTTTTGACCTTTCTTGGGGTTATTGGTTACGCGATTATTTATACCTTGTACCTGAAACGCGCTACCCCACAGAATATTGTTATTGGCGGTTTGGCCGGTGCTATTCCTCCCCTTTTGGGCTGGACATCGGTAACCAATAGTATTGATCCGGAAGCATTTGCATTGGTGTTGATCATTTTTATTTGGACGCCACCCCATTTCTGGGCATTGGCCATACACCGAAGAGATGATTATGCAAAAGCCGAAATACCCATGCTGCCAGTCACCCATGGTATTGATTTTACAAAAACCAATATTCTCTACTACACGATTCTATTATTTATTACAGCCTTGATACCTTTTCTGATCAGAATGTCGGGTTTGATTTATCTGGTCAGTGCTTTGATCCTTGGTTTTGTTTTTATGGCTTATGCAATCAAGCTGAAATATTTCCCGGAGTCATCTACCCCGATGAAAACCTTCGGCTTTTCTATAACCTATCTCTTTTTGTTGTTTATTGCCTTGCTGGTAGACCATTATTTTCTTATTTATCTGGTATGAGCTCAGTAGGCGCCTGTTTGGGAAAGTACCATGCGCACGAGTGTAATCATTCCAATCACAATAAACACAACAATGACGACATACACCGCGATGTAATCCTTGAAGTTGCCTTGGGTAAAGTCTCTCTCCCTGTTTTTTGCGCTTTGAACGCCAAAAATGGCCGCCAAGACACTGCCAAGAACCTGAAGAAAGCCGGGTTTTTTTTGTGGCTGTTTAGGCTGATTATTGTCTTTCATAAGTGCTACCTGACTGAAAAGAAGCAACGGTATTGTAACATTTTCATCGCCGGAAAACCCGTCTCGGCAGGAATTGGACAGGTATTCTGCCTGACTCTATAGTATCATTTTGCTTTTTGACGAGAACATCGCATGACTGTTAGTAATGACAGGGAGCAACCTGAAATCCCATCGATAGTCCTTGATGCGGATGATATTGCCATGAGAAAGAGGGATGTCGATATTTCCCGGCAAGGTGTTTCTGGTACTTCCGACAAGGCGGTGAGCGGCAAAAATTTGAGCTGGCTGTGGCTATTGCTCCTTTTTCTCGCATTACTGGGCGCACAGGGTTTTTATTTCTACAAACAGATGCAGATTCAAAATGAAATTCACGATCTTGCCGTGCAAAGAATTGTTTATCTGGAAAACAGATTGTCATCTACAGACAGCAATCTTGTAGAGTCTGCTGAAAGTCTGGCCATTCGCATCCAGTCTATGGATGAATCACTTAAAGAAGCGCATTCCGAAATCAGAAAACTATGGGGTGTCTCTTATGACAGGAACAAAAAAGCGATTGCAGAAAATGTGGCCACGCTCTCCTCTCTGGAAAAAAAGATAGAGCAGCAAGCGGATAAATTGCAAAAACACGACCAGCAACTTTTTGACAAAGAAAAGCAGGTCGTGGGTATCCAGACAAAAGTCCATGAAATGACAGGCTCGCTTGACCGTCTTGAAGGTTTGGCGAATGAAGCTGTGCACAGGGCAGAGATGGTAAGCGAAAATACAGAGCAGATAAAAGATCGCCTTGATGTGCTTAACCAGTCGGTTAAACAATATGAAGAGCTTAACAAGAGTCTTGAAAAGAAACTGGTTAAAGGTCTTGCAGACACGGATGATGCCATCAAGGGCATTGATGTGTATCGCAAGAGTATCAATCGGGAAATAGAAACGCTTCGTGAAGAATTGCTCAAAAACAAGCAGAACACCGAAGCAGGTTCAACGGCAAATACCCCGCAACCCCGGATTTCTTACCCATAATATTTTATTTTCACTGAAGGAGTTAACTATGACTGTCATCAAACAGGATGATTTTATTGAGAGTATTGCGGACGCGCTTCAGTTTATTTCCTATTACCATCCTGTTG
>JAGRJA010000254.1 GCA_020443005.1 Pseudomonadales bacterium | reverse complement strand
CGACCTTTCTGATGTCATGTTTGTTTGCACATCAAACTCAATGAACATTCCTGCGCCGCTGCTGGATCGAATGGAAGTCATTCGCCTGCCAGGTTATACCGAAGATGAAAAAGTGAATATTGCACAACGGTTTTTGTTGCCTAAACAGCGTAAAGCCAATGGTTTGGCTGACAAGGAATGTGAGATAACCGAGGAAACCTTGCGCAAGCTGATCCGTTTTTATACCCGTGAGGCAGGCGTAAGAGGGCTTGAGCGGGAGGTTGCGCGTATCTGTCGAAAAATTGTCACTGAGCATGTGCGAAATGGCAAAACAGTCAAAGTGACAGTAACACCTGATTTGCTGGAACATTACTCTGGTGTCCGCAAGTACGACTATGGTATTGCCGAGGAAGAAAACCGCATAGGACAGGTGACCGGTCTGGCCTGGACGCAGGTCGGTGGTGAGTTGTTAACAATCGAGGCAGCAGCAGTAAAGGGCAAGGGCCGTGTGGTTAAAACAGGTTCGCTCGGCGATGTTATGCAGGAATCGATTCAGGCAGCGCTAACAGTGGTGCGAAGTCGTGCACAGGTCTTGGGTATTCCCGCAAACTTCAAGGAAACCAAGGATTTACATATTCATGTGCCCGAAGGTGCTACACCCAAGGATGGCCCAAGTGCCGGTGTGGCCATGTGTACAGCATTTGTATCGGTGTTGAGTAATATTCCCGTAAAAGCCAATGTGGCGATGACCGGAGAAATTACTTTGCATGGGCAGGTATTGAGGATAGGTGGTCTCAAAGAGAAACTGTTGGCAGCTCATCGAGGGGGGATAGATACAGTGATCATTCCCCACGAAAATGAGCGTGACCTGAAAGAAATACCGGAAAATATCAAAAGCGAGTTGACCATAAAGCCGGTGAAGTGGATAGATGAAGTGCTTGAAATTGCGCTTCAGCACATGCCAAAACCGCTGTCAGACAAGGATTTTTACGCTGAAAACGAAGAAGGAAAATCCTCAGAGGGTGATCAGAATCGCATCAGTACACATTAAGCAGGTTTTATGCTTGACCCTGTTGCCCGCAGTTGGTATAAATCTCGCCCTACTGCCACAATAAGGGTGTGGCGTGGTTAGTCGCCCGCTCGAATCTCCTGTCAGGGTAAATTTTTCTAATTTAGAGGTGAAATGTGAATAAATCTGAACTTATTGATGCCGTTGCTACGGCCACTGATCTGCCAAAGGCTTCTGCCGGTCGCGCGCTGGATGCTGTACTTTCAAGCATTACCGATGCACTGGCAAAAGGTGATCAGGTTGCGCTGGTCGGTTTTGGTACTTTTGCAGTCAAGGATCGTGCTGCAAGAACCGGACGAAACCCGCAGACAGGTGCTGAAATACAGATCAAGGCAGCCAAAATCCCCGGTTTCAAGGCAGGTAAAGCCTTAAAAGACGCGGTCAACTGATTTATCGCCAAACTTCCACTGGATGGAAGGTACTGTGTTAAAAGGGCGTATCGTTTCTGGTACGCCTTTTTTATTGGACGGTTGAAGTTTATCGGCCTGTTTCATTTTCTATTACTCCGTGTTTTACGAGGACACCCATGCTTCAGAATATTCGTGACAATATGCAAGGTGCAATTGCTTATGGCATCGTCGGCCTGGTAATCGTGACCTTTGGCCTCTTCGGTGTTGAGGCCCTTTTTATGCAGGGTGGAATGAATCGGGATTCAGTCGCAGAAGTCAATGGCAAGGAGGTCAAAGAGATAGATCTCAGGCGAGCAATGGAAATGCAGAAGCAACAGTTCCGCTCCATGATGGGCGATAAAATAGATCCACGCTTTCTGGAGGATGACTTTATACGAGGGCCTTCCCTTGACAACCTTGTTCGTAGAAATGTGTTGGTGAGCGAGGCAGAGAAAAAGAAAATGACTGTTTCCAGCAAGGTGCTTGACGAAAAAATTGTTAGCGACAAAACCTTTCGTCCGGGTGGGCAGTTTGATCGGGAATACTATACAGAGTTGTTAGCCAGTTCCGGTTTTTCACCCATGAGCTATCGCGAACAGTTGCGCGGTGATTATGTGGTTAATCAGCTTCAGAAAGGTATTACCCTGAGCAGTTTTATCGTCGAGCAACAGGTCGATGACATGGTTGAATTACTGCATCAAAAACGCAGTTTTTCCTATATTCGGCTACCGCTTGAGCTTTTCAATAGCGATATTACCGTCGATGATCAGGAGATCAATGATTATTATTCGGCAAATCAGGATCGGTATTTGAGTGAGGAATCTGTCAAGGTGAATTATGTTCTTCTTTCCAAGAAGGATCTTCTGCCTCTGGTGGACATTCATGAATCAGACATACTCGATCAGTATCAAATTGAGCTGGAAAATTTTGAAAGCAATATCGAGCGCCATGCCGCACATATTTTGATCGAAGAGAAGGCTGATGGCAGTCATCAGAAAACGATTGCGGAAATCAGTGAAAAACTCAAGTCAGGTGAGGATTTTGCTGACCTGGCCAAAGCTTATTCTGTGGATGTTGGTTCGGCGGAGAGCGGTGGTGATGTGGGCTACAGTAAAGGTGATATTTTTGTGCCGGAATTTGAAGAGGCCTTGTCGTCATTGGAAGTGGGAGCTGTTTCCGAGCCGGTGAAAACACAGTTTGGTTACCACTTCATCAAGTTGCTCGACAAGCAGCAGGGCGAGCCACCTACGCTAGAAGAAAGCCGGAAAAGAATAGAACGGGAATTACAGGCTGCACTGGTAGAAACGCTGTATGTTGAAAAACTGGAGCAAATGAAAAATGTCAGTTATGACGCGGGCAATCTGGATGATGTGGCTCTGGCTATCTCGGGCAATGGGTTTCAGGCAAAAAAGATGACCTCTGATGCATTTGGTCGTATGGGGACGAGCGGCCCCTTCCGGAACCCTTCAGTCATTTCGACCGCGTTTTCCGGTGATTTTCTCGAGGGTACGATAAACAGTGATGTTCTCGAACTTTCCGAGAGTGAAGCTCTGGTGATGCGCTTGGTAGAGCACAACCAGCCAAAAATTTTGCCGCTGGAAGATGTTCGTGAAAATGTGAGTGCGTACCTTGTCAGTGAAAAAGCAAAACAAAAAGCCGAAGCCAAAGCGCGCGAGCTGGAGTCCTTGCTTCAAGCCGGCAATTCGATGGAGCAGGTGGCCAGTGAAAACGGGTTCGAATGGCAGCTGGCACTTGATAAGGAGCGAAACAGTAGTGGCGTTGATCGGCAAATTCTTGAAGCTGTTTTCAGGCTGGCAAAGCCGGAAGGTGCGCCGGTTACCCATATCGAAACGCTTCCTTCAGGTGATCAGGTTTTGATCAGTTTTACAGAGGTGACAACAGGGGAAGCCTCGGTTACGGAGGAGCAGCGTGCAGCGATCAAGCGTCAACTCCAGCAAGCAGCTGAAAGGCAGGATATGGCGATGGTTGAAGCAGTGATGCGATCTCGTGCTGATATCAAGCAAAGGAAGGCGAAAGAGTAGTTTAGAAGATACCCAGCGCCAGACCAGCGGCGATGGTCTGGCCAAGCACTTTACAGGCTTGCTCATCCGCCTCAGTAACGCGTTTTCTTGAAATGATCGGTTCAGCCAGCTCCTGCATGTTATAACCCGCGAGAATTCTTCTTGTTTCCCTGATTGCATTTGTACCGTCGTTACCGGCGCTGACAAATAGGGCGTAAGCCGGGCGTATCTGTTTTGAGAGCGCATCATCATAGGTTCGATCAAAGAAATCCTTCAAGGCACCGCTCATGTAACCGAAGTTTTCCGGGGTGCCAAAGATAACCGCGTCCGAGTTGGCCAGTGTTGCCAGATTTGCATCAAAAGCAGTGATTAAGTGGCTTTCAACCTCTTTCTCAAGTTGCGCTCCTGCTAATACGGCGTGCGCCATTTTTCGTGTATTACCACTTTTGGAGTGATAGATAATACTGAGTTGTTTCATGGTTTCGAGATAGCTTGTGCTATTATGCGCGCGATTTTTGAACAGTGACTAGTATGACATAACAAAGAATCATGAGTGAATTCTGGAAAGTTACCAACGAATATAAAAATAGCCCTATTGCACGATATTTTTCCGACCTTGCAATGGCCTATGAACTGCGAGGCCAGCTGGTCAGTAAGGATCCGAGAAGTCAGGTGCAAAAATGTCATTTTGAAGGTCGGCATTTTTATGTAAAGCAGTACCATGCCAGTGGCAAGTATTTACGCAAATATCTTGGTGCCAGTCGTGTAAGAACGGAATGGGAAAATCTTGTTCTGTTCAGGCAGTGGGGTATTCCTGTACCGAAAGTGGTGGCCTATGGCGAAGAAAAGTGTTTTGGGAAATTTGTACGCGGGGTGCTTGTTACAGAAGAGCTTGAAAACAGCATGGATATGGAGTCGCTTGTCAGGCAAAGTCCTGAACTTTTTGCGGATAGGGACTGGTTTTTCTCTTTGATAAAAAAACTGGCCCGGCATGTCAGAACCATTCACCAGCATCGTTTTGCTCATAATGACCTGGACTGGAGAAATATTCTGGTTGTGAATGACAACAACCAGCCGGAGCTGTTTTTTTTTGATAGTCCGGCAGGTCGTTTCTGGTGGTTGTCCCCCTTGCTGGAATACCGTGTGGTGAAAGATCTTGCGCACCTTGACAAGGTTGCCAGGCAGTTTCTAAGCCCGCAACAAAGACTTCGATTTTATTATTTATACACGGGGGCCAGCAGGCTTTCGAAAGCTGACAAAAAAAGGGTCAGAAAAATACTGAATTATTATGATTCATAATGATTTTTCTGAAACCATTTTTCAGGAGTCGCTCAAGGGCTTTCTTCAGCTTATCGGGAAATAGACCGGGGTTTGGAACCTGAGTCGACTCGTTGAACGCCAGGTCCAGGGCGTTGTGCGGGTTTACTGAAAATTCGATTGCAAGGATAGTAAGGATACTGTCATGAGAATGGAACTTCTTGCCGTAGTGACCGGTTTGGTTGCCAGCATGTTATTGCATACGCTGGTCGGATGGTTGCCCATTTTTTGCCTTGTCATCATCACCTTTCTTTATGTTTTTTTTCCCCGATTAAAATTGGTGGCATTGTTTTCTCTTGGCATGCTTTTTGGTATTCATTTTTCATGGCACAGCTACCAGGAGCAGTTGCCGGACGCCCTGCAGGACAAAACCATTGAGGTGACAGGTTTTGTAAGTGGGTTGCCTGTCAAGAATGATCGTGCAACGACTTTTGATTTTGTGGTTGTCGATTCAGGTGGTTTGCTCAAAGAGAAAAATGTCAGTTTAAAAAAAATAAGATTAAGTTGGTATCGGCATGAACTGCCAGAATCTGGCAGCTTTTGGCGCCTTTCCGTGCGACTGAAACGGCCAAGAGGACTGGTTAATCCGGCGGGTTTCGACTATCAGCGCTGGTTGCTCGAGCAAAGAATACAGGCCACAGGCTATGTTAAACAGGGAGAGCGCATCACAGATAACGAGCCCGGCATGCCATTTTCTGTGAGAGTCTCCAAAATACGGCAGAAATTACAAGCAATCATTCTGAACGAATTCACCACGGAGTCAGGTGCGGCTATTGCGCGAGCGCTGATAATTGGTGATAAAAGCGGCTTAAGTGCGCGTCAGAAAAAACTTTTTTTCGATACCGGAACAGGGCACCTGATGGTCGTTTCGGGTCTGCATATTGGACTGATGGTTTTATTTGGTTATGGGTCTGGTTCAATCCTGAGCCGTGTTTTTTTTCCTGCCCTGAAATGCTTGCCACATGCCACCTGGGCTTTGTTGGCGGGTTTTCTGTTTGCATTTGTCTATGCATTTCTGGCGGGGTTTTCCCTGTCTACCCAGCGCGCGTTGGTCATGTGTCTTTGCGCTATGGTTGCGATGCTGTTCTGCAGGGTTAACAATCTGATAACACCGTTACTGGTTGCCTTGCTGGTGGTTGTATTGCTATCCCCGTTAAGTGTGTTTTCGGTCTCTCTCTGGTTTTCTTTTACGGCCTGTTTTGCGCTATTGCTTGTTTATTCGTCGCGTTTGAAAAACTCAGGGTTTTACTGGAACTGGATTCGACCACAATGGAGTGTATTCATCGCAATGACGCCTTTGTTATTGCTGGTGACAGGAAGTTTGAGTATTTTTTCGCCTTTAGCCAATTTTGTTGCAGTGCCTTTTGTCAGCTTTATTTTACTGCCGCTATGTCTGCTTACAGGGCTTGCCGGCTTGTCAGGCTTTCCAGTCAGTATACTGGTTGCTGTTATTGAGCCACTTATAGCCGTGCTCGACAGCTTTCTGGGGTTTTGTTGTTTCTGGGAAGACAGGCTGCAGGATCTTTTCAATATTCCGCCAGCGCATGCGGTGAATGATGCCTGGTGGTCAGTGCTGATGTCTGTGTTAGGCGCCCTTTGTCTGTTAATGCCAAAGGGCCTGCCGTTCCGGTATCTGGGCATTTTACTTTTTTTGCCCCTTTGCTTTCCCGCTGCTACAAATCTTAAATTGAATGAAATGAAAGTCCTGGTGTTTGATGTGGGGCAGGGGCTCTCAGTGTTTGTGCAAACAAAAAATCATCAACTGCTTTACGACATTGGCCCCCGTTTCACCGAGGATTTTGACGCCGGTTCGGCTATCGTTGCACCCGCTATTTTGAGGCAGGGCATTGGCAGTATTGATCTGTTGATGATTTCACATGCCGATTTGGATCATGCCGGTGGTGCAGAAGGTGTGTTGTCGATGCTCGATGTTGCAAGGCTTGCATCGGGAATGCCTGATGATATTCATGTTGATCGGCCTATTGAAAAATGCATGGCGGGGCATTCATGGCGCTGGGATGGTTTTTATTTTGAGGTTATTTCACCAATGCCCGATGACGAGGAAAGCAGCGACAATGATTTGTCCTGCGTGCTGAAGATATCAAATGATTTTCACTCGCTCTTGTTGCCGGGTGATATTGAAAAACACCAGGAGTACAGGCTGTTGGAAACCCGTCGTGGAAGCCTTGCCGCCCGAGTGATTCTGGCGCCTCACCACGGAAGTAAAACATCCTCCTCGCTGCCCTTTGTGAAGGCGGTGAACCCCGAAGTTGTTGTGTACAGCAGTGGATACAGGAACCGG
>JAGRJA010000253.1 GCA_020443005.1 Pseudomonadales bacterium | reverse complement strand
GAGGAAGAGCATGCGGGGCAGGTGATGGAGCAGGTGGTGCGTCCCACGGGCCTGCTCGATCCGGAAATTGAAGTCAGGCCGGCTATCAATCAGGTTGATGACATGCTTTCCGAAATTACATTGCGGGTCGCTGCTGGTGAGCGGGTGTTGGTCACCACGCTGACCAAGCGTATGGCAGAAGACTTAACTGATTACTATCTTGATCATGGTGTCAGGGTGCGCTATCTGCATTCCGACATTGATACCGTGGAGCGGGTGGAAATTATCCGTGACCTGAGGCTCGGGGAATTTGATGTGCTGGTGGGTATCAACCTTCTGAGGGAGGGCCTTGATATGCCGGAGGTCTCGCTGGTGGGTATTCTTGATGCAGACAAGGAGGGTTTTCTGCGTTCTGAACGATCACTCATTCAGACTATTGGTCGTGCAGCGCGTAATGTGAATGGCAAGGCTATACTCTATGGGGACAAGATAACCGGTTCGATGCAGCGAGCAATAGATGAGACACAGCGAAGGCGTGAGAAACAAACGGCATTCAACCTTGAGCATGGCATAACGCCGACAGGTATAGTCAAGAAGGTGAATGATGTGCTCGAAGGTGCCGTACCGGGAGGCAAGAAAAGTCGCAAGCAGCTTAAACTTGCCGAAGAAAAGGTGAGATATAAATTTGATGCAGAAACGATGACGCCTGCCCGGTTGGCGAAAGCGATGGGTCAGCTAGAGAAACAAATGATGGAGCATGCCAAAAATCTTGAATTTGAAGAAGCATCCGTGATTCGGGATGAGCTTGCCCGTCTGCGTCAAAAAATGCTGATGGAATGATTTCCATCGAAACGGGTGGCGGTGATGTGTTTTAATGACTGCCTTTTCAATATCTTTTTTTCAGACAAAGTTTTTTATTTTTATGGAACAAAAACGCAGCCAATTTCGTATCATTCTTGGTCTCAGCCTGTTGGTGCTGAGTGCTGTGATCTGGTTATTTCCCAGTGATGTCGTAGAGCTTGTCGTCCGTCAAAAAGAGGTTGTACTCGGGCGCTATTCCCGAGGCCACTTTGGTTCTTTATTTGTACTGACGATTTTGTTGTGGTTTGCCGCCGGTTTCAGTTTTTCAAAACTCAGGGGTGTCGAGTTATTTGCCAGTGCCCTTATGATGTTCGTGTCGGTTTTTGGCAGCCTTTTTGCGGTGTTATTGGTTTCAGGTATGCTGTCCATGCCGCGCTATATTGAAACTTCCGTTGAAACTGCGGGGGGGGAAGAGCTTCAGGGTATTGTTCGGCATCGCCCTCCAAACGAGTTCTTTGAATTGCAGTTCAGGGATGCCCCGGAAAATTTCCGATCCTATCCATCGCTTGCTCCCGGGTATGAACCCGTCGACATCAGCTTGACCATTGATCAGTATGGTTTCAGGAACCGCAATGTTGGTGAGCGGTACTCCATTGTGGCTGTTGGTGACTCGTTTACAGCAGGTTCTCATGTGTCGGATGAGCAAGCCTGGACCGAGCTGCTGGCTGGAAAGCTGCAAACGCCTATTTATAATCTGGGGGTTTCTGGCTCTGACCCGCAAACCTACCTGAACAATTTCGCCATTTTCGGTTCACATTTTGAGCCGGAAATTGTGCTGTTTATGGTGTATGAAGGCAATGATTTTCGCTATTCCCCACCGCGGGAATTCGATCATGAGACAGGTCGGGAAAAGTTGAGGCTGTCTGAAAAAATGGAAAACTGGATGAAGGCTTCGCCGGTAACCGTTGGTTTGCGTCGCTTCTCTTCCGAGGTGCTGGAAAAAATCGGCAGTGATAACCCCATTCCGGCGTATGAAACACTGATGGGCTGGATGCCGGTAAAAGCCGGTTCAGTTGAGGCGATGCACTATTACAGCTTCAAGCCGAAACGATTGGCCTACCTGATGCGTGATGAAGATGATTTTCGCCAGTCCGGTGACTGGCTGGGTGCCGAACAGGCCTTTCTGAAAATGCATGCGCTCAGCAAGAAGCAAAATTTTCGCTTAATCATGATTTATGTTCCCAGCAAACCACATGTAGTCATGCCATTAATTGCCGACAGTATTGAACCGGAGCAGGTTCGTACCTTTGTGGCCTATCGCCTCAGCAAGAAGAAGCGGGATTCCCTTCCGGAAGCTGAAGCGTTCAAACAGCAGCTGTATGCGCAAATTGATAGTCAGGAAAATGTTTTTATGCAATTTTGTCAAAAGCAAGGTATTGAATGTATCAGTACTACGCGTCCTTTGCAGAAAGCTACCGCTCAAGGTGTTCAGACTTATTACACCTATGACCAGCATTGGACGCCGGAAGGAAACAGGGTAGTGGCTGAGCTTTTGGCAGACTACCTTAAAACACAGGCGGCGGAAGGGCGTGTTGAACACTGACAGTATTACAGTCGCCCCGGGGTTTCATCAATTCAGACGGTAAACCAGTTTTTCAAGCCTGCCTTCAAACCTGAAAGGTGATTGGTAGTTATCCGATACCGGTGTCAGTTGATCCTTTCCGATATCCAGCCCTTCCCAAACGGCAAAAAGTGGCTGGTCAATTTTTTGCTCAGCCACTTTCTTGCCGTTTATCCATAGCGAGCCAGTGCCTCTGAGTACCGAGAGCCGGTCAAAATCAGTGCCTTCTTTAATCAGGCCTTCGATGATGGCCAGTGCAAGATTGACCTTTTCAAAACGGTACTCTACCAGCGCGGAGCCAATGGGAATTTCCGTGTTGGAAACCAGGTGGTAAACTTTGTGCGCCACATCAAGTTCGAAGTGTAATCTATTGTTTTTTATATAAAAAGTATAGCCTGAGTAGTAGTCGCCCAGCGCGGCAAGTACACCCTGTTGTTGAGCATTGTCTCTCAGAATATGCGCTTCTATCGTGTAGTTCCGGTTGGCGAGAACGGGGCCTTTGAAGCGATAGATGGTGTCGCTGTCAGGTGTATATTCAAAATAATGTTGAGGCTCATCGAGCCATATCCGTGTGTGCATGGGTCTTTCCAGCAGAGGCACATCGATCAGGGGTAGCACATCGTAGCGTTCTGCGTCTTCCCACCATAACTTTTCAAGCGCTTTGACTTTTTCGGGAAACGCTTTTGCCAGATTGTTTGAAGCAGAAAAATCTTCATTCAGGTTATAAAGCTCCCACTCGGTTTCATCGTAGCGTTGATCGGGTTTGCGGTAGGCGATAATTTTCCAGCCGTCCTTGTAATAGGCGCGACGACCTTCTATTTCATAGTATTGACGGGTTTTCTGCCCTGGTGCATTCGGGTTGTCAAAACTGTACACCATCGAGATACCTTCCATGGGCTTGACCTGCATGCCCATATATTCGGTCGGTGGTTCAATTTTCAGCATTTCAAGCAAAGTCGGTGCAAGGTCATTAACATGATGGAACTGATGGCGAATACCTTTTGACTTTATACCTGCGGGCCAGGACACAATTAAAGGAACCCGGGTTCCTCCATCATGCGCTGTTCGTTTGGAATGAATGAAAGGCGTGTTGCTGGTTTGCATCCAGCCCAAGGGGTAATGCGGGTGAGTTGTTATATCGCCGATATGATCAAAATCCTTCAGGTTCTGAGCTGTTGTAGACGGGTGATAATGATAGTAGCGCAAGGCATTGGAAGAGCCTTCAATGCTCACTTCGCGGCTGCCGCCGTTATCAGAGGTAAAAATGATGATTGTGTTATTGAGCTGGTCAGTTTCCTTGAGGTAACTGATTAATCGCCCGATATTCTGATCCAGGTTATCAACGAAGGCTGCATAGTTTTCTTCAAAACGGGCATACATCGTCTTTTGATCGTTGCTGAGCTGGCTCCATGGAACCACACCCGGCGTGTAAGGGCTCAGTTTTGTGCCTTCCGGTACAAGCCCCATCTCGATTTGTCGATCAAGTCTTTGCTTTCGAGTGATATCCCAACCCTGTTGGTATTTGCCAAGGTACTTGTCGCGATCTGATTTTTTCGTGTGATGTGGTGCATGAGG
>JAGRJA010000252.1 GCA_020443005.1 Pseudomonadales bacterium | reverse complement strand
TGTTGAGGTTTCCTACATCGAAGGGACCTTGGAGCTGGTAATAGTCGTTCGTTGTCTCACAGATGGTGGTGAAGCGATCCTTCTTTAAATCTTCAGCACAGACGGCGCTATCACCCCCATTCATCACCCGTTCTCCGAGATAGTAGCGTCCTTCACCCGTGAGGGGGTTGTAGCTGAGGAGGTGCACGACCAAAGATGAGTGTGATTTCTCAGATGACGTAGATTTTTTACCTCAAAAACGACTAACGAGTCACCTCATCTGCGTTCATCAGAATAATCATTGAAATTTGTCTTCGATCGTGAGTTCAAATCGAACGGCGATTCAGACAGTGGGGTTTACTTCTCACCTTCTGAACTTTCCCCCTGCCATATCTCTTTCACCTGCTGCCAGAAGCTTTTTTGGTGTTTTCTGGCTTCTGTTTCGAGGTCGATCGCGAATTGGAGGAGGGTGTCTTTGTTGAAATATATATCCATTCCTATATATGCGCCTTCTCCTTCGTATAGGTAAGCCTTGTTGTCATCATCCTTTGAATACTGTAGTTCTCTATCATTGATGTTTACTTTGAACGAGAGACATATTTTCCCCTTCTTATTTGGTGATTTTACAGTATTTTTTACTGGCGTAAAAACTACTTTAATTTTTGGTGAATTTGTCCTAGAGGGTAACAAAAAAACACTATCTTTAGGTTTATTTACCAAATGAAACATTTCATTGGATAGTTGTACTAAATTATCACAGTTCATATAAATTTGTTTTTTTAGTTTGTTTTCATTATCTCTCTTATTTTGGTACCAAGGTCCGATGATAAACTCCCATTGATTTTCATTTACTTCAATGATTCTTATGAGGTGGTAGTCTGGGTCTTGGTTTATATTGAGGGTTGTCATTGTGCTTATAGTTTTGAGTTATCAATTACAGAGTACCCGTTTGATATCAATTCTTCTTCAAGAATATTTAGACTACTGGAATGAACTTGATAATGTCCTGTTTCGTTATTTATGATAATGCTGTTAGGCCCATTTCCAGGTCTTATCGTACCCGCCGTCAGCACTTCTTCTCCTTCAGCGATATATGGGTGAGGAAGTTTGTCGTGACCACCTCCAGGTAGGGATCTACGTCTTGGACTCATGATAACATCTCCGTTGAGTTTTTTGACGAAGATGATTTCTACGTCATCATATTTTTTGATGAGGTCATCATACTTTTTGAATACGGCCTCTAATTCATTTACTGAGTTATTCAGTTTGTAGAAACCTTCTTTGGTGATGCCTTCATCGATCATCTTATTGAGGTCAAATTTTCCCGGTTGTTTGTACAGTGTCGATTCTGGCACGCCATCATAGAGTTTGGTGTCATATTTGGTATCATACCTCCATGTGAGTTCTCCTTCAAATGCTCCATCTTTTACAAACCCGGAAAGAGTTGGTCTTGTTGATTGAAGATCCCTTATGAGAGTCGTTTCCAAATCAATTTCAGCCTGTGCGAGGAGATCTTGAACCTTGGCATCGGTGAGAAATTCGTTTAATTCTGTGTTTTCGATGAGCTTGGCAAGCCTCTTGTCGAGAAGATCTGTCCAGTATCGAACGGGTTTGGATGAGAGTACCAATGAAGCTGCTTTTTGAACTTTTTGAGAGAGTGCAGCTTTTGCACCATTTTTGAGTGCTGCTATTCTCTCAATCCAAATCCCAGCTCTGGTAGCTTTTAAGAGAGAAGCTGCTTTTCTGGCTCCTTTGTCAGCGATGATAGCTGTACCAAGCACAGCAGTTATTTTTCCTCCAAGATAGGCTTTTTTTCCGTCACAAGCAGCAGTGGCGTAAGAGCTAGCTAGAGCACTCCCTACCCCTTCAATTGTCTGTGGGAGATTAGAAATGAGTTCATACACTGCTTTTGCTGATTCAACTGGGCTACTGATCGTCTCAATTGCTCCCTCGAATTCACTTACGCCTCCGTCGTATACTCCATCGAAGAAGGCTTGGACTATTGTAATTGAATCGACGTTTGATCGAATGGTGCAATCATAAGCTTGTTCTCTCAGAGCCTTAGGGTCAAATTGTGCCATTTTCACTTCACCAGTGGAGAGGTTGTGGGTAATGTTCCACCCATTTTCAAATTCTTGGCTTAAGAGTGACGAACTGGAATAGAAAT
>JAGRJA010000251.1 GCA_020443005.1 Pseudomonadales bacterium | reverse complement strand
TTATGCCAAAAGCGCCGAGATGAACAACCCATTGATCTCGCCCTTTTATGCAAAAGAACTCAATGGCATCTGCCCTATCCTGCTGCAAATCGGCACTCATGAGACCTTGCTGGACGAAACCAGAAGTTTTGCTGAAACGGCTCGTCGTTCCGGGGTTAGCGTAACTGTTCAGGAATGGCCAGAAATGATCCATGTATGGCACAACCTCGTCGGTCGGGTTAAGTGTGCGGACGATGCTATCGAAAACATCGGTATATGGCTCAAGGATATCTGGAAAACCCGAAGCTGATGACGCAAGACAACCGTCACTTTTTCATCAAACATCACCAGTGCCACACATTCTCCGCACTCAAAAGCGGATAAAGCACATCAAAACATTTCTACAATTAATTGATTTTTAAAGAAATTAATATCCATGCCCCCCTGAAAAAACCATCGAGACCACATTGTAAGCCAGTACAGACGGGCACTTGGCTGTATTTGTATCAACAAACGCTTCCAGTTCAATCCAGACGGCCTTTATAGCTGCATTATGCTTCATAAATAAAACAGGAACTTGATTGAACCCTCTAATTCTGACAAGTAGAATGTGCGCCTCTAAATTACTGGATATGAGGGCTTAACATGGTTGAACGCGAATCCATGGAATACGATGTGGTTATTGTAGGCGCGGGGCCAGCCGGTCTTTCAGCGGCCTGCCGGATCAAGCAAATCAATGAAGAGATCAGTGTTGTAGTGGTCGAAAAAGGTTCGGAAGTCGGCGCTCATATTCTTTCCGGCGCTGTATTTGAACCTACTGCCCTCAATGAACTTTTCCCAGACTGGAAAGCAATGGGCGCCCCCATTAAAACAGAGGTGAAAGCCGACCAGATCCACCTGCTCAGAAATGAAACCGCCGATATTAATATCCCCCACTGGATGATTCCGAACACCATGCACAACCATGGCAACTATATTATCAGTATGGGAAGCCTTACCCGTTGGCTCGCAGAGCAGGCCGAAGCCCTCGGCGTTGAAATTTTCCCCGGGTTTGCCGCTTCTGAAATCGTTTACAACGAAGATGGCAGCGTTAAAGGTATTGCCACAGGCGATATGGGTATCGGACTGGATGGTCAACAGAAAGACAGCTACATGCCCGGCATGGAACTGCATGGGAAATATACACTTTTTGCTGAAGGCTGCCGCGGTCATCTGGGCAAGCAATTGATTAAAAAGTTCAATCTTGATGCGGGAAAAGACCCCCAGCATTACGGTATCGGCATTAAAGAGATCTGGGAAATACCTGCTGAAAAACATCAGGAAGGCCTCGTTGTACATACTGCCGGTTGGCCAATGACCGAAAGCGGTTCCGCCGGTGGTGGTTTCCTCTATCATCTTGAAGGGAATCTGGTAGCCATGGGTTTTATCGTTGACCTGAGCTATTCAAACCCTCATGTCAGCCCCTTCCATGAAATGCAACGCTACAAGACGCATCCCGTAATTCGACAGTACCTGGAAGGTGGCGAACGGATTTGTTACGGTGCCCGCGCAATTACCAAAGGCGGCATTCAATCACAACCTAAAATGACCTTCCCCGGCGGTCTGTTGATCGGTGACGATGCAGGCACACTCAATTTTGCCAAAATCAAGGGCAACCACACGGCGATGAAGTCCGGCATGGTTGCTGCTGAAACAGTTGTGGCTGCCATCTCGGCCGGCAAAGCCAATACAGAGCTGACTGAGTTTACCACTGCCTACCAGAATTCCTGGGCTTACGAAGAGCTTTATCGTCAACGCAACTTCGGCCCGGCACAACACAAATTCGGCAATGTCATTGGTTCTGCCTATGCCTTTATTGATATCAACATCTTTAACGGCAAGCTGCCATGGACACTGCATGACCCGAAACCCGATCACGCCCAAATGAAGCCGGCGGCAACCTCCAAAAAGATCAATTATCCCAAACCGGATGGCAAACTGATGTTCGACAAACCTTCATCGGTATTTCTTTCCTATACAAACCATGAGGAAGACCAGCCCTGCCATTTAACACTGGCCAATGCAGACATTCCCCTCAGTGAAAACCTGCCACTCTATGATGAACCTGCCCAGCGCTATTGTCCTGCAGGTGTTTATGAAATTGTTGAGTTTGAAGGCGGGAACAAGAAGTTCCAGATCAATGCTCAGAACTGCGTTCACTGTAAAACCTGTGACATCAAGGATCCGGCCCAGAATATCACCTGGGTTTGCCCGGAAGGTGCAGGAGGCCCCAACTACCCGAACATGTAAAGCAGTATCAGCAGCAAAAAAACCGATGTAACTACATCGGTTTTTTTTCGGAAGGAAGAACCCGCACAGGGCTCATTCCGGAATTTCACCCAAATCAAATGATTCACCGGCGCTGCTGATGTAAACATATTTTGCCGCTTGATCAACACGCTCTTCAGCCTTTGACACCAGATCATAGTACACCGGGCGAGACACTCGGGCTTCCAGATTGTTTCTTACCAAAACATAAGGAATGACCTCCTTGAATCCATTTTCAACCATATGAAGGGGGTGCTCACGATCAAGTGTAAACACATCGCCAACATTGGTAACAAACTGTATGAACGAACTCTCTCCCGAAAAAAAATCGGCTTTGACAATGAGAAATGGAACATCCTCCACCTGTATCTTCCATTTTTCTGCCGGTGTAACGAGAAAATAATCCTCTCCCTCTT